>CALMBJ010000146.1 GCA_937860175.1 uncultured Actinomycetes bacterium | reverse complement strand
ACGATAAGTCTGGTGGCAACTGATTGCACGCGACCGGCAGAGATACGTGGCATAACTTTCTTCCACAACACAGGTGAAAGTCGGTAACCGTAAAGACGATCTAGGACACGACGGGTTTCTTGTGCATCAATTAAGTGGTAATCAAGATCGCGGGTGTCTTCAACCGCTGCTTGAATCGCCTCTTTGGTAATTTCATTAAAGACCATGCGCTTAATTGGAATCTTTGGTTGAAGAACTTCAACTAAGTGCCAAGCAATCGCTTCACCTTCGCGATCCTCGTCCGTTGCCAGAATTAACTCTTCGGCGTTTTTCATTAACTCTTTAAGCTCTGCAACCTTTGCTTTTTTGTCAGGGTTAATGACATATAAAGGTGCGAACTCATTTTCAATATCTACGCCCTCTTTAGCCCAGGCGATCTTTTTGTACTCTTTAGGAATATCTGCTGCGCGTTGTGGCAGATCGCGGATATGACCGACAGATGCCTCGACGACGTATCCGTCGCCGAGGTATCCACCAATTTTTCGGGCCTTAGCTGGTGATTCAACGATCACAAGCTTGATTAGCTCGGTCTTAGCCTTTGCCATAAGTAGGGGGAAGTTCTACTTATTACGCGCTGATTGAAGTTGCTTGACGACGGTTACGGATCAAGGCTCCAACGATTACTGCAACCGCAGCTAGTGAGATCAACATGCTTGTTGACTCTCCCTCGCCGAGTGCAAGTGAAACGATTGCAGGTGTAATTAACAGCGCTACCAGGTTCATAACCTTGATAAGTGGGTTAATTGCAGGGCCTGCAGTGTCCTTGAATGGATCTCCAACGGTGTCGCCCACGATTGTTGCAGCGTGTGCATCTGAGTTCTTTCCACCATGGTGTCCATCTTCAACCATCTTCTTAGCGTTATCCCAAGCTCCACCGGAGTTTGAAAGGAATACCGCCATCAATGTTCCGGTACCGATTGCACCGGCAAGGTATGCACCAAGTGCACCAACACCAAGACCGAATCCAACCGCGATTGGCGCCATAACAGCGAGCAATCCTGGAGTTACAAGCTCACGTAGTGAATCGCGAGTACAGATATCAACTACGCGTGCGTAATCTGGCTTCTCTGTTCCCTTCATGATTCCTGGGTGCAAGCGGAACTGTTCGCGAACTTCAACAACAACAGCACCTGCTGCGCGTGAAACTGCGTTAACTGCAAGACCTGAGAAGAGGAATACAACAGCTGCACCGATGATTAGACCAACCAAGTTACGTGGGTCTGCAACATCTAGTACGCCTTGGAACTGTAGGCCAACTTCTGCAGCTGTCTTACCTGCATCAATTACCGCGGTCTTGATCGCATCTGTAAATGCACCGAACAACGCGGTTGCTGCGAGTACCGCAGTTGCGATTGCAATTCCCTTAGTGATCGCCTTAGTTGTGTTACCAACTGCATCAAGGCTTGTAAGGATCTCTGCGCCTTCTCCGCCAACATCGCCTGACATTTCAGCAACGCCTTGTGCGTTATCTGAAATTGGGCCGAAGGTATCCATCGCAACGATTACACCTACTGTTGTAAGTAAACCGGTACCTGCGAGCGCGATTGCTAGAAGTGAAAGAACAATGCTTCCACCACCTAGTAAGAATGCTCCGAATACCGCTGATGCGATAAGAAGTGCTGAGTAAACAGCTGATTCAAAACCAACTGAGATACCAGCCAAAATTACTGTTGCTGCACCTGTTTCAGATGAAGCTGCAACATCATTTACTGGACGCTTTCCGGTCTCAGTAAAGAAGCCTGTAAGGATCTGAATTGCTGCAGCTAGTGCGATACCGATCAATACTGCGCCAAGTGCTAGAACACGTGGGTTGGTATCTCCTGCTGCTGCGATCGCCTCTGGTGACAAACCTGTCATCAACTTGAAGTCAGATGGAAGGTAAGTAAATGTTGCAAGTGCTGTTAAGCCGGCAGAGATAATCGCTGACAAGAAGAATGAGCGGTTAATCGCTGTCATCGCTGACTTATCTGTGCTGCGTAGCTTGGTTAGGAAGATTCCGATAACCGCTGTAACTGTTCCGATTGCTGGAACGATCAATGGGTAGATCAGACCTGCATCACCAAATGCGGCCTTACCAAGAATGAGCGCTGCAACAAGTGTTACCGCGTATGACTCGAAGAGATCTGCAGCCATACCAGCACAGTCACCAACGTTGTCTCCTACGTTGTCTGCGATTGTTGCTGCGTTGCGTGGGTCATCTTCTGGGATGTGCTTTTCAACCTTACCTACAAGGTCAGCTCCAACATCTGCTGCCTTGGTAAAGATTCCGCCACCGACGCGCATAAACATTGCGAGCATCGCTGCACCGAAACCAAAGCCTTCAAGAACAGCTGGTGCGTTCTCGCGGTAGATGATCACAACAAGTGATGCACCAATAAGTCCAAGACCAACGGTGGTCATACCAACGACGCCACCGGTACGGAATGCGATCTGTACCGCCTTCTGGCCATCCTTGTTACGAGCAGCATCTGCAACGCGAACATTTGCGCGCACTGCAAGCCACATACCGTTGTATCCAACTAGTGCAGAAAAGGCTGCACCTAGTAAGAAGAAGATTGAACGGCCGACACGGATTTCAGTATCGCCGGGTAGAGCAAACAAAAGGAAAAATACGATTACGACAAAGAATGACAAGGTGCGGAACTGGCGAGCCAAGAACGCGGCTGCACCTTCCTGAATCGCTTCGGCGATTTCGCGCATCTTGGCGGTGCCATCGCTAGCTGCCAAAACTTGGGCGCGTAGTCCGTAGGCGATTGCAAGAGCGGCTAGGGAAATTCCTAGAACGATGTATGCATATGTCAGATTGGATCCGGTCACTTGGACCAGTGATACGGTGCTTGAAGCACGCATAGGTTCTCCTCCGTTGGAGTTTGTGCGCCCTAAAACTTAGGGTCAGGCGCGAGACTGACGAAGTGTAAGCGTAGATACCCCGAATCGGGCAAATCTATACATACTTATTGCGCACAAACAGCCGTTACTTCACCGCTCCGGCGGTTAGGCCCCGTACGAAGTAGCGCTGCAGGGTGAAGAAGACCAGAAGCGGAACAGACAGGCTGATGAAGGATCCGGCGGCTACCGCCTGCCAGCCCTCGCCGTACTGACCCAACATGGCAAGCAGTGTGTAGGTCAAAACTGGACGCTCATTGCCAACGAAGACGAAGGCGATCAGGTAATCATTCCAAACCCACAAGAACTGGAAGATCGCAAAGGAGGCAAGAGCTGGAACAGAGATTGGTAGAACTAATCTCCAGAAGATTGTGAAGTTGCTTGCGCCATCTACACGAGCTGCCTCGATCAGGGTATTTGGAATTGTCATCATGTAGTTACGCAAAATATAAATTGCGAGTGGCATCGCAAAGGCCGAGTGCACAAACCAGGCGGCGGCGTACTGACCCGATATCTCAATACCGGTCTTTTCGGTAAATGAGATAAACATTTTTAGAACTGGAACAAGTGCGCCCTGTAGTGGCACAACCAATAAACCAATAATTACTGAGAAGAAAAATTCGCGTCCTCGGAATGACAAGAAGGTAAATCCAAAGGCAGCATATGCTGCAAAGAGCAGCGGCAAAATTGTTGCCGGAACAGTTACCGCCATTGAGGATATAAAGCTTGTGGCTAACTTGTTTTCAGTCAGCACAGTTGCGTATGAACTTAGATCCCAGTTTTGTGAGAAAGGATTAAAGAGAACATCCCACCAACCCGATGTTTGTGCATCTCCCTTTGCGCGAAGTGAGGTGATGAACAAACCGACTGTAGGAAGCAACCACAAAGCAGATAGGAAGATTAGAACGATGAATGAACCAAAGCCTTGCTTGCGTTGTCTGTGAACGTTCATCGCGCCGCCTCAAACTTTCGGTAGTGACGAACTTGGTAGAACATGACCGGGATGATTGCCAGAATCAAAATAACAACGGCAGACATCGCCTTTCCGGTATTTCCGTAAATAAAGTACTCAAGATAGAAGGTCTGAGCCAACACAGTGGTGTTGTAGTTTCCGCCTGTCATCGCCAAGACGATGTCGAAGACCTTCATGGCACCGATTAAAACTGTGATAAATACTGCGATTGCGGTAGGCCAGATTTGAGGAAGCACGATCTTGAAGAAGATTTGTCCTGTGTTTGCACCATCTACACGGCCAGCTTCAAGGGTGTCTTCTGGCACGCTCTTGATGGCGGCAGATAGCAACACCATGGCATAACCCGCGCTGAGCCAAATCAAAATAATCATTAAAAGTAGGTTGTTGAACTTAAATGCCTCGATCTGGAACCAAGCTTGTGGGCTGCCACCAAACTTCATCCAAATAGTGTTGAACAAGCCAACTTGATCTTGGCCTTCTGGGGCATAGGCGTAGATGTAACGCCAGATAACCGCTGCACTAACAAATGAGATTGTCATCGGCATAAAGAAGATTGACTTAAAGATCTTTTCAGCCTTTGAGCCCACGTTGTTAGCAAATTGCGCGATCGCTAAACCAATTGAGACGGTCAAGATCGGCACAATGATGATCCACATGAGGTTGTTGATCACCA
>CALMBJ010000145.1 GCA_937860175.1 uncultured Actinomycetes bacterium | reverse complement strand
GTTGAGTCACGCTTTAAGTCTCACTACGCACCAATCATCGTTATCGCCGAAGGTGCGATTCCTCAAGATGGAGATATGGTGACAAAGGATCAGACACTTGATGCCTTTGGACATGTGAAGCTTTCAGGAATTGGTGATTGGCTAGCTGGTCAGATTGAAGAGAGAACCGGCAAGGAAGCCCGCACATCTGTATTGGGTCACATCCAGCGTGGTGGAACACCAACAGCATTTGACCGCGTTCTAGCTACCCGCTTTGGTCTGCATGCGATCACAGCGGCTCACGAAGGCGACTGGGGCAAGATGGTGGCCCTACATGGCACAAATATCGCCCGAGTTCCGCTTGCAACAGCGACTGAAAAGTTAAAGACGGTTCCGCTTGATCTATACAAGGAATCAGAGATCTTCTTCGGATAATTGCCCCGCGCAATAACCCTTGAACTCTCTAGACTTCTCCAATGACCTCGAATTCGAGCAGTAAGTTAGACACTCTGTTTACACCTGGCCTCGTTGCTGCGCAGCAACCAACCTGGCCAGGTGGAGCAGAGGGTCCACAAGTAAAGGCTGCGGTAGCAGAGTTAAAGGCGCTACCTCCATTGGTCTTTGCTGGTGAGTGTGATGATCTCAAAGCTCGAATCGCGCTAGCTGCTGAAGGAAAAGCTTTTTGGCTCCAAGGTGGCGACTGTGCAGAAACTTTTGCATCAGCCACCGCTGACTCAATAAGAAATCGCATCAAAACAATTCTTCAAATGGCTGCGGTTTTGCAGTATTACTCAAGCCTTCCAGTCATCAAGGTTGGAAGAATGGCGGGGCAGTTTGCAAAGCCTCGATCAAGTGAGTTTGAAACTCGTGGAGATGTAAAGCTTCCCGCATACCGTGGCGATGCGGTTAATGACATTGAATTTACTGAAAGCGCACGTACACCAGATCCAATGCGTTTGGTTCGTGTCTACAACACATCAGCTGCAACCCTGAATCTAGTTCGCGCATTTACACAAGGTGGTTTTGCAGATCTTCGCCAGGTGCATGAGTGGAACAAGGGCTTTATCCGTGATTCAAAGGTAGGCGATCGTTACGAAAAGATGGCTGATGAAATCGGTCGCGCTCTAGCCTTCATGAAATCTGCAGGTGTTGATCCTGAAAGCTTTAAATCAGTTGATTTCTTTGCAAGTCATGAAGCGCTCATCATGGAGTATGAAAAGGCGTTAACACGTATCGATTCACGTACAGGTGATGCTTACGATGTTTCAGGACACTTCATCTGGATCGGTGAGCGCACACGTCAGCTAGATGGCGCACATGTTGATTTTGCATCAAAGGTTCGCAACCCAATCGGAATCAAGCTAGGACCTAAGTCCACCGTTGAAGATGCACTTGCGCTCATCGATAAGTTAGATCCAAACCGCGAGCCAGGGCGAATCACATTCATTACCCGCATGGGTGCGAAGAACATCCGCGAGATCTTGCCAGCACTAGTTGACGGTGTAACAAAATCTGGCGCAAAGGTGCTGTGGGTCTGCGATCCAATGCATGGCAATACCTACGAGGCACCATCTGGATACAAGACCCGTAGCTTTGATGATGTTATGGATGAGGTCAAAGGCTTCTTCGAAGTACACAAGGCGCTAGGTACACATCCGGGAGGAGTGCATATTGAACTCACCGGTGATGATGTCACTGAGTGCGTCGGTGGTGGCGAGCAGATTTCCCACGAAGATCTAGCCTCACGTTATGAAACAGCGTGTGATCCACGCCTGAATCACGCCCAATCACTTGAGCTTGCATTTTTAGTTGCTGAAATGTTGCGCGATCGCTAATTTTGGGCAGTGCCACTTCTCATCACATCTCACAAGACACCTGTTGGCACGCTGAATCTATTAGCCGATGATCAGATATTGATCGGCGCAAATCTTTCAACTATCTCGGCCTTTAAGGCGGGTAAGGATGTAAAGATTGTTAAATCCATTCCAGTTATCTCTGATCTCATCGATGATTACTTTGATGGTGATCTAACAGCGCTTAATGGCATCAAAGTCCGCCAACCAGGTGCCGCTTTTTCTCAAGCCGCCTGGAAGGCGATGCGAAAGATCGCTCCAGGTAAGACCTGGTCATACTCAGATTTAGCCGAAAAAGCCGGAAGCCCAGCAGCGGTACGTGCAGCAGGAAGTGCATGTGCAAACAACGCGATCATGCTTGTTGTTCCCTGCCACCGAGTTGTAAAAACTGGGGGAGCGTTAGGAAATTACGCTTACGGAGTTGAGAAGAAGCAGTGGCTCTTAAGCCACGAGGGCTTTCTTTAAGATTTCAATTGCTTCAAAACACTGAGCGTCATCAAAATCAAGATGTGTAACAAGGCGTGCATACTTTGGACCCAGTGCGCTAATCCATAAACCTGCATCCTTGCAACGTGCTGCAAGCTCTGCCGCTGTGATTGGAAGATTTGCTAGATCTAAACCAACGATATTTGTATGAACAGTTGTCGGATCAATCAATGAAGAATCAATTGCTGCGATTGCAACCGCTAATTGTTGAGCTCTGCGGTGATCTTCAGCTAAGCGATCAATGTTGTTATCAAGTGCGTAATGCGCACCAGCTGCTAGTAAACCAATCTGGCGCATCCCTGCCCCGTAACGCTTGCGCCACACGCGAGCCTTTGCAACTCGCTCCTTTGTAGACAGCATGATTGAACCAACGGGAGCACCTAACCCCTTGGAAAGACAAACAGAGATCGTGTCAAAGTACTTTCCGTATTCGATAAATGAAACCCCAGAGGCAACATGTGCGTTCCAGATACGGGCACCATCTAAGTGAAGGGCTAGACCTAACTCATCTGCGCCTTTACGAAGAGCGGCGATCTCTGAAATAGGTTGTACCGTTCCGCCGCCAAAGTTATGGGTGTTTTCAACAGCGATCGCGGTAGTAGAGACAAGGTATGGGCCGCTATTGGGACGGGCTATTTCAAGGGCGTCGGCCGCCTTCAACAAGCCATTCTTGGCCGGAAATGTACGAGTTGTAATTCCGCTGAACACAGCTGCTGCGCCAAGTTCTGCGCGAACAATATGACTGTTTGTTTCAGCGATTAACTCTTCACCAGGTGCTACCAGCATTCGGATAGCTAATTGATTTGCAAGTGAACCAGTGGGAGCAAACAACCCTGCTTCCTTGCCAAACATTGCAGCAACCCGTTCTTCAAGTGAGTTAACTGTTGGATCATCGCTGTAAACATCATCGCCAACTGCAGCACCAGCGATCGCTTCACGCATCGCCGCAGATGGACGTGTGACTGTGTCGCTTCGAAGGTCAATTGCCATTACAACAGCCTACTTCTGTTCCTTCAGCACAATCAAATACATGGCAAGGACTACGAGAATTCCGCCTATCGCGCTCTGAACTGTCAAAGTTTCACCACCAAAAAAGATTGCAAATACGGCGGCAAAGACAACTTCCATGGTCAAGATAACTGCGACCTTTGTTGCACTCATATGCGCCTGAGACCAGGTTTGAACAATAAAGGCGATAGCTGTTGCAAAGACTGCGGTAAAGATAACTACAGCCCATACACCTGAATCAGGGGGAGCTGAATAGCCACCAGGGATTGAGGCGATTCCTGACAGCAGCGCACACATCGAAAGCTGAACAACTGTCATTGCATAAACATCTCGACCAGATGACCACTTGCTCAGCGCAATAATGTGGGCGGCAAAGAGAAATGCACTCGCCAAGACATACATTTCACCGATACCAACGGAGAAGCCTCTAATTGATAACAATCCCAAGCCGATAGTTGCTACCGCAATACAAAGCCAGATGAAGCGAGTTATCTTCTCCTTCAAAATAAGCCAGGCCAAAACAGGTGTCAGAACAACATATAAGCCGGTAATGAATCCGGTAATGGCGGCTCCTGTGCGCTCCAGCCCTAGGGTTTGAGTGATGTAACCCAAACCTAGAAAGATGCCTGTTAAGGATCCCCGCTGTAGCAAATCTTTATTGAAATGTTTAATGGTTTGCGGGCGAATCAAAAGCATTACTACAACAGCTAAAGCAAAGCGAGAGAAGAGAAAGTTATTGACGCTTTGTCTTTGGATTGCATCCTTCATGACAACGAAGGAAAACCCCCACGCTGCTGCGACCGAAATCAGCGCCCAAGGAGCAAGCTTTAACTGAAGTTGATGACGGGCGGTCATTAGCCACGTAACTTCTTCAGTAAGGCAACTTCCTTGCCATGTTCTGGCTCCTGTCCTGGAGTTTCAAGAATCAGTGGAGCGTTTGCAACAGCTGGGTGAGCCAAGAGCTCCTTAAATGGATCAACACCGATATGACCATCTCCGATGTTTTGATGACGATCCTTTAGCGCACCACAAACATCCATTGAGTCATTTGCATGCACTAACTGAAAGCGTTCGATGCCAGCAACTTCGACCAATAGATCGATCGTTGCTGTCATTCCACCTTTAACTGAGATGTCGTGGCCAGCGGCAAAAACATGACAGGTGTCTAGACAGATACCCACCTTTGGGTGGTACTCAAGCGCCTTCAAGTACATCTCTAGATCATCTAACTTCTTCACCAGGCTTTGG
>CALMBJ010000144.1 GCA_937860175.1 uncultured Actinomycetes bacterium | reverse complement strand
CTACACAGAGTAGATCGTCGGCAGCGTCAGATGTGTATAAGAGACAGTCTGCGATTTGGTCTAATGCGAGATCAGCCATTGCGCGCCGCCTTTTCAAGTTCATTATCAATGCGATCCATGATTCGGTTTTGAACCTCGTCATTTCCGATCTCAGTGACGATCTCATTGAAAAAACCACGAACAACTAGACGACGTGCATCTGCCATTGCGATTCCACGAGACATTAAGTAGAAAAGCTGCTCATCATCAAATCGGCCTGTCGTGCTTGCGTGACCCGCACCAACGATTTCACCGGTTTCAATTTCAAGGTTTGGTACCGAGTCGGCACGCGCACCATCTGAAAGGAGAAGATTTCGGTTAAGTTCGTAAGTATCTGTACCTTCGGCAGCGGCACGAATCAATACATCACCAATCCATACGGTGTGTGCATCTTTTCCAGCTAGTGCGCCCTTGTAATTCACATTTGATTTGGCGTGTGGAACAGCGTGATCAACATGATTGCGATGCTCAAAGAACTGTCCAGCGGTTGCAAAGTAAACACCTAGTAGATCTGCTGATGCACCTGGTGCCTTAAAAGCAACTGTTGGAAGAATTCTGACTACATCTCCACCAACTGTGACCGTAATTGATTTAAAGGTTGCATCCTTATCAACTATTGCATGATGGCGAGCTGTGTATACAGATTTGGATTCAAACTCCTGAAGGGTTACAAACTTAAGGTTTGAACCTGGAGCCAAGTAGATCTCAAGATCCTCCGCCAAAACCGTATCTGTAGTGTTTTCAATGATCACAGTTGCAACAGCATGAGTACCCAGGGAGATGCGAACTCGTGAGAATTCAGCGGTATCTAATGCGCCAGCTGAACGTCCCAAGAAAATCGGTTCGGAAAGCTCTGTATTTGCCGCAATCGCAAGGTGTGCAACTGAACTCACCGCTCCCCTGACACGTTCAATGATGACATCATCTGATGCAGAAAGGGGCTCTAAGTTCTCTCGGGTAAATGTGACTCCAGCTGGCAATGCACCCTTAGTAATCAATGACTCACGATCAGATTGGATAGCAACGCCATCATGAAGTCCACGAAGACGCTTAAGTGGCGTGAAACGCCACGCCTCTTCGCGCCCAGTTGGTGTTAAGTAATTAGTTGTTAAAACTGACATTAACCGACAGCACCTTCCATCTGAAGTTCAATAAGGCGATTGAGCTCTAGGGCGTACTCCATTGGAAGCTCGCGTGCGATTGGTTCGATAAATCCACGAACGATCATTGCCATAGCCTCATCTTCATTGAGTCCACGAGACATCAGATAGAACAACTGATCATCGCTCACCTTTGAAACGGTTGCTTCATGACCCATAGAGACATCATCTTCGCGAATATCAACATATGGGTATGTGTCAGAGCGC
>CALMBJ010000143.1 GCA_937860175.1 uncultured Actinomycetes bacterium | reverse complement strand
CCAGGGGAGACCATCGAAGAAGATGGTGTAATCACAGTTGTTAAGGTCCGCGAAAAGCGTGAACGTCCAGAGCGTCCGGCACGTAACGAGCGTAATGATCGAAATCGTGATCGGAACCGTCGTGATCGTAATGATCGCAACGATCGTTACGACCGCAATGATCGTGGTGGCCGCAGCGAGTACCGTGAGCCATATCGCAAGCGCGGAACAATCATTACCGATGGCGAGTTCTTAGCTCGTCGCGAAAATGTTGATCGCGAGATGCTGGTTCGTCAGATCGCAGACCGTACCCAGATCGCTGTTATCGAAGATGGCGTAATGGTTGAGCACTATGTAAACCGCAACAGCAATGTTTCTTATGTTGGAAATGTTTACTTAGGTCGCGTACAAAATGTTCTTCCTTCAATGGAAGCTGCATTCGTTGATATTGGTAAGGGCCGCAACGCGGTTCTATACGCAGGTGAGGTTAATTGGGATGCTGCAGGTATCTCTGAATCACAACCACGCAAAATTGAAACTGTATTAAAGACTGGCCAGCCAGTATTAGTGCAGGTAACCAAGGATCCAATCGGTCAAAAGGGTGCACGTCTAACAAGCCAGATTTCATTGCCTGGTCGTTACGTTGTCTATGTCCCTGGCGGCGGAATGTCTGGAATTTCAAAGCGTCTTCCTGAAGAAGAGCGCGCACGTTTGAAATCAATCTTGAAGAACTTGATCCCTGAAGAGGCTGGCGTCATCGTGCGTACAGCAGCTGAAGGTGTGAGCGAAGAGGATTTGACCAACGATGTTGCTCGCCTAAAGGCACAATGGGAAGACATCTACGCAAAGAGTCAGAATCCAAACTTCCACGCACCCGCTGCTTTGTACCAAGAGCCAGATCTTGCAGTCCGAGTTATTCGCGATATCTTCAATGAAGATTTCCGCAAGCTCACTGTTCAGGGCGCTACAGCATGGGATGAGGTTACAAACTACCTTGGCTTTATCGCACCAGAGCTAACTCAAAAGATTGAGAAGTACACCGGAAGCGGCGACCTGTTTGCCGACTTCCGCGTTGAAGAACAACTTGCTAAGGCATTTGATCGCAAGGTGTACCTACCATCAGGTGGATCACTTGTTATCGATCGCACCGAAGCAATGGTTGTTATCGACGTTAACACCGGTAAGTTCATCGGTAAGGGTGGAAACCTCGAAGAAACCGTTACCAAGAACAACCTAGAAGCGGCAGAAGAGATTGCACGCCAACTTCGTCTTCGCGACTTAGGTGGAATCGTTGTAATCGACTTCATCGATATGATTCTTGAATCAAACCGTGAAGCGGTTTTGCGTCGCTTGGTTGAATGCCTTGGTCGCGATCGCACCAAGCACCAGGTTGCAGAAGTAACCTCACTTGGTTTGGTCCAGATGACACGTAAGCGTGTTGGCCAAGGACTTATCGAAGCCTTCTCAACTACATGTGATTCATGTAGCGGACGCGGAATTCATATCCATATGGAGCCGGTCAAGATGAAGGCTCCAATGCCTCAGCTTGATACTCCTTCTTCAAAGCATGAAGATGCTGACGAGGCGGATGCAACGGAACACGAGTTCCATGAATCCTTAAATGATGAGCCGAAGAACTCAGCGCCAGAAGCCCCAAAGGCTGAGGTAAAGAGCGGTGGCCGAAAGCGCCGTCGCGCAGCCTCCTCAGGCATCATTACCGCTTAGCAGAGGCCCAATTTGAGCATAAGCGCTCAAATGGGTACCCTTACCCCTCAACCTAAAGTTCGGAGAACTACGCACGTGGCAAATATCAAGTCTCAGATCAAGCGCATCAAGACCAACGAGAAGGCACGCCTTCGCAACAAGTCTGTGAGCTCATCTATCAAGACCGCCGTCCGTAAGTTCCGCGACGCAGTTGCTGCAGGCGATGCTGCTGCGATCAACACCGAACTCCGCGCTGCTTCAAAGTCACTGGATGTTGCAGTGCAAAAGGGTGTTCTTCACAAGAACTCTGCAGCAAACAAGAAGTCTTCAATGGCTAAGGCAGCTGCCAAAGCCGGCGCACGTTAATCCCTTTACTACTGTAAAGCGAGGCTAGGTTCATGCCTGCAATTTCACTTGCTAAGGCTCCACAACCAGCGGCAACCAATCCGGCGCAGATTCGTAACTTTTGCATCATCGCCCATATTGATCATGGTAAATCAACACTTGCCGATCGTATGTTGGGAATTACCGAGGTAGTAGAGGCTCGCAATATGCGTGCGCAGTATCTCGATCGCATGGATATCGAACGCGAACGCGGAATCACCATTAAGTCGCAAGCGGTTCGTTTGCCATGGCGTTCATCAATCGATGGCCAGGAGTACATCCTGAACATGATCGATACACCCGGACACGTTGACTTTACTTACGAGGTATCGCGCTCGCTCGCAGCGTGCGAAGGCGCAGTTCTACTTGTTGACTGCGCACAAGGAATTGAAGCGCAAACACTTGCAAACCTTTACCTTGCAATGGAAAACAATCTAACAATCATTCCAGTTTTAAATAAAATCGATTTGCCTAACGCACAACCTGAAAAGTTTGCAGCAGAGCTTGCAAAGCTCATTGGGTGCGAGCCTGAAGATTGCTTACGTGTCTCTGGAAAAACCGGCGATGGCGTTGCAGAGCTACTAGATCAAATCGTTGCTCAGATTCCGGCACCTGTTGGTGATGCAAACGCACCAGCACGTGCGCTTATCTTTGACTCTGTTTATGACTCATACCGTGGTGTAGTTACCTATGTTCGTGTTGTCGATGGACATTTATCTCCACGTGAACAGATTCAGATGTTTTCAACTGGTGTGCGCCATGAAGCGCTAGAGGTTGGTGTCATTTCTCCTGAACCAATCGCATCAAAGGGCCTTGGAGTAGGCGAGGTAGGCTACTTAATCACTGGTGTGAAGGATGTTCGCCAATCACGTGTAGGTGACACAGTTACGACTTACATCAATCCAACAAAGCAAGCTTTATCTGGCTACAAAGATCCAAAGCCAATGGTTTTCTCAGGCCTTTTCCCACTTGATGGTGCAGATTTCCCAATCCTTCGCGAAGCGCTGGATAAGTTACAGCTCAACGATGCAGCACTTGTGTACGAACCAGAAAGCTCTGCCGCCCTTGGCTTTGGCTTCCGTTGCGGCTTCTTGGGTCTGCTGCACATGGAGATCGTGCGCGAGCGTTTAGAGCGTGAACACAAACTCAACCTTATTTCTACAGCTCCAAACGTTGTGTACAACGTCAACATGGAGGATGGCAAGCAGGTCCGCGTTACCAATC
>CALMBJ010000142.1 GCA_937860175.1 uncultured Actinomycetes bacterium | reverse complement strand
ATCTTGCATTTAGCGATCAACGAACCTTTGGCTGGCTATCGGTAGAACAGTTAACCGATGGCATTCCACAATCGGCACTTCACATTGCAGTTGATCCCTTTGACGCACTCTTTGATCGCACCGCAGTTATTGCTCGCATGAAATCTCGCAAAGCTGCCATAAAAAGCGTGATCTTGAATCAAGAGATCATGAGCGGAGTTGGAAACATCTACGCCGATGAATCCTTATGGCGCGCCAAGATCCACCCCGAAACACCCGCCTGCGATTTAACCACCAAAAAGATTGGCTCACTTATCGATGCTGCAACCGAGGTAATGGCCGAAGCAATCAAAGCCGGTGGTACCTCATTTGATTCTTTATACATCAACGTCAATGGCGAAAGCGGATTCTTTGAAACCTCACTTGCTGCCTATGGCCAAGAACATCAACCCTGTCCACGCTGTGGCCGCGAGATTAGAAGAATCGCTTTCGGCGGACGCTCATCTCACTTTTGCCCTAAGTGCCAGACAAAGTAATCAAATCAGATTTACTTCGTACCGCTCTTAATCTTTATATCTTTAGCTAACGCCCAAGCCCAGTAGAAGAGCCCGAACTGCAGCGGCAACCGTGCATATGCAAACAGCGGCTCCGGCATATCTCTAGAGCTCCACTCAATCGCCATGTTTATGTTTGCTGGATAAACAGCAACAAACAATGCGAAAGCAAAGTAAGCACCCCAAAGTCGAACCGGCTTTCCCGCAATCTTCTTATCAAAGCTTGCCAACAGCATTACAGCGATAACAATCTCAGCCACGCCACTTAATAAGGTCCACAAACCAGGATCACCTGGCATGAAGGATGGCACTAGCTCATTGAACTGCCCTGGAAAGACAAAGTGAGAAGTGCCAGTAACAAAAAGCATGATCGCCATGCCGCGGCCGACTTTGTCATGTGCTGAACTTTGCGTGGTCATTCATGAAGTATTTCAGGAAACCCCCGAAACCATGACCATTCGAATCTAGTTTTGCCCTGACCCGTAAATTACTCTTTACCCATGAAGCGCAAGGGTTATGTATTACTCGCAATCGCCTTGATTCTCACCCTTGCCACACCTGTTCAGGCAGCGACTCCTAAAGCCGG
>CALMBJ010000141.1 GCA_937860175.1 uncultured Actinomycetes bacterium | reverse complement strand
GCCAACAGTCGTTGTTGATGTTGCAGTCGTTAATGTGGTTGAGTCAGCATCTGCAGATGATGGAGCAGCAGCCACAAGGCTGAGACCCAAAGCTGCAACTGCTACAAGCGCGATGCGCTTGAAAGTTGTCTTTGTAGACATTTGTTTCCTTTCGATTAGTCGATCGGAGGAATTTCCCCCGGTCGGCTTTGGGTAATAAGTGCCTTCTCATATGTCATGAGAGGGTCTTTTTCACCCGATTCGATGAATCGCACGTGCTGATTCACCAAATTCCCCACCGTGTATCCGGACGCGGTAGGGAAACCTATTTATTTGTTTGTCACCTGCACCGCTTGCGCGAGGATGGTGGTCTTGCCTGAGTTCAGTAGAACTCGTGTAGTGATCGTTGCTGGTGCATCAGCTAGGTCGTAGCCGCGTGCTCCAGTTGGGATCGAAGAGTTAGATGGCTTTAGGTAGCCGATGTTTGCTGTTGCTGTGATCAGGTGCTGACCATTTGCAAGGCGCTCGATAGATGAATCAACAGAGGTGATCTCAACTGAGTTCCACAATCCACCAAAGCCAACGTTGATGTTGTTGATGTCGTAGTTAGTACCAAAGCCATCAACTGTGATCAACTGATCGATAAGAACATTTGGACCAACAGAGCCTGTGATGAACTGGTTGTTGATAACAATTCCTGCTGTACCGATTGTTGAAATTCCACGGGTAACACGAGCCTTACCAGCAGCAGATTCTTCATCAGTTACTGAGAAGCCTGTTGGGATGCCGTTCTTATCAAGACCAACAAATGAAGGTGCTGCAAGGCGAATATTGATCGCTGCCTGCTGTGCCTTCTTGGCAGCAGCTGTTGCTGCAGCTTGTGCCTTTGCAGTTGCTGTTGCCTCTGCTGTTGGAGTTGTTGGTGACATTGGTGATGACTCTGTTTCAACCTGAGCAACCATTGGAAGCACTGGGCTTTCATTGCCTGTCATTGAGTTAAAGCCAAGGAAAGCTGTAATTACTAGAAGAAGTGAAAGCGCAGCCTTTGATGACTTCTGCGCGATTTCAACTGTCTTCTTGTATGTTGTTGAAAGAGCGTTAAGTGCTGTTAGGCCGGTCTTTTCATCAACGATCCACTCTTCAAGAACACGAACCATTGACTTGCGAGCGCGCACCAAGATGTGGCGAACGTTGGCAGGGGTTGTGTTCAAAGCTGTTGCGATCTCTTCTGTTGTGCGGCCTTCCATTTCCCACATAACTAGCGCTGTGCGCTGGTCACTGGTTAGGCGAGCAAGTGCTTCGCGGATAATCGCGGCATCTTCTGCTGCAGTAATAGTTGTATCAAGATCAATGTGGTTTTCAGATGCGATCTCGTTGAGGCGCTCCTGGGTTGTGTCTGCATCGATTGCAACAAGGTTTGGACGTGCACCGCGAGCGCGGATTACGTTCAACGCGAGGTTGTTAACTGATGTACGAAGGTATGCGATTGCACGATCTGCTGAATCTAGATCAGGTGCTGCAAGCATGAACTTCAGGAATGCTTCCTGAACTACCTCGTTAGCCTCAGCCTCGTTCTTTGTGATGCGACGAGCCTGAGAGACAAGCTGTGTGCGGTGCTCTGTGTAGAGGGCTGATAGTTGTGCAATCGACCAATCAGCTGCTGAGCCTTGTGTTGAGATTTCTAGAGCCTCAGTTGCGGGTGCTGAGCTCAAAATGCGGGCGGCATCGGTCGCTGCAGCTGCTTTCGCCGCTTTCGACTTCAATAGTGCCATTTGAGTAACTCCCGCGAGTTTCATAACGAAGGCAACGTCTTGCCCTCTACTTAGTAAGACACCGCTGGGGGCCAAATGTTGTGCCCTTTTGAAAACTTTCTTTGGAAAGTTCTTGTGCGGTGGGATTGAGCCTGGAATGGGGGATATAACGCAGGGCTTTCGCCGGTGATCACGCTCATTTGAGCGTGTATGAAGGCATCAAGAATTAAATGCCAGGGGGAAGTGCAGGAGTAAAGGGTCGCAAAATTGGGGCTTTGATTTACGGTCATAAGCGGTCACTGTCAGTCACCCTTTTAAGGGCTGCGTCACACGCTGTTTCTTCAAAAAGCCCTTAGATCAGCGAGAGCATCAACGCTTTCTTGGCAGCTTCCTTACGGTCGCTGACCGCTAGCGCCTGGTAGATCCGCATCGTCT
>CALMBJ010000140.1 GCA_937860175.1 uncultured Actinomycetes bacterium | reverse complement strand
TATTCAAGCCGTTGGCCGCCCATTAACTCAACCAACGAAGCTCTCTGAGAATCTATTTGTAGTGGGAGATCATCGCGCCGTTCCTTCTCAGCAAGGCGCGCTGTTCTCTGGCCAAATGGCCGCGAAATTAATCCTCAATGAGGGCAGATAACGCCTCAGAGATATGTGGGTAGTCCCATGTAAATCCTGCTTCTTGCAAGACATGTGGAATTACCTTTTTTGATCCAAGTATCTCTGAGGAAAAACCACCCAACGCAATCTTCAACGCTATCGCTGGTGCTGGAAAGAGAGCGGGACGATGCATGGCACGCGCAAGGGCGGCGGTGAACTCTTGATTTGTAACTGGATTTGGCGCGGTGAGATTTACCGGACCTGAAATTGGATTCTCTAGTGCGAAAACAATCGCTCTGATTTGATCATGCAAGGTGATCCAAGACCACCACTGCTTTCCATTGCCCAACTTTCCGCCTAGACCTAAGCGGAACAATGGCAACATCTTTCCAAGTGCACCGCCAGTTGGATCTAGTACAAGACCTGTTCGGATCTTTACGGTTCGCACATCTGTAGCAAGGTCAGCTGCACCTTCCCACTCGCGACATACCGCCGCAAGAAAATCATCACCAGCGCGATCTGTTTCAACAACTGCGCGGTTTCCGCTTTCGCCATACCAACCAATTGCAGATGCCGAGATAAACACCTGAGGCTTAAGCTCTGCCACCGCGTGTGCGATCGCAGTTGTTCCCAGAAGTCTTGAGTTAAGAATCTCGCTCTTGTACTTCTTACTCCAACGTTTATCACCGACACCAACACCGGCAAGGTGAATGACCGCATCTACTCCACGCAGTGGTTCTAAATCCACAAATCCGGTTTGAGGATCCCACTTGACCTCATCAGGACCAACAGGAGTGCGACGGACCAAACGCTGAACTGTGTGACCCTCTGCCTTGAGGTGCCCCACTAGTGCCGATCCAATTAATCCGGATGCACCTGTGATTGCAATGCGCTGATGAACTGACATAAATTGTTAGAGCCCTAAATCAGATTCAAAGGCACCGCCTTCTAGGCGCTCCTTCAAAGTAACCAGGAAGCGAGCTGCATCCGCGCCGTCGACGACGCGGTGGTCATATGAGAGACCGAGGTAGACCATGGAACGAATAGCAATTGTCTCGCCACCATCTTCTCCACGTACAACCATTGGACGCTTAACAACTGCGCCAAGTCCAAGGATTGCAACCTGTGGCTGATTGATGATTGGAGTATCGAACAAAGCCCCACGACTTCCTGTATTTGTAAGTGTGAATGTTCCGCCACCTAGCTCATCAGGAGTTACCTTGTTGTCTCGGGTACGAGCTGCAAGATCTGAAATCTTGCGAGCGATTCCGCCCATGTTGAGATCACCGGCATTTGCAATAACAGGAACCAGGAGTCCGCGCTCTGTATCTACTGCAACTCCTAGATGCTCTGCTCCGTGATAAGTAATCTGATCACCTTCCACAGATGAGTTAAGAACTGGATGTTGCTTTAGCGCCTCACATACCGCAACAGCAAAGAATGGAAGGAAGGAAAGCTTTACGCCTTCACGTGCTTCAAAACTTGCCTTTGCGCGATCGCGAAGACGAGCAATCTTTGTAACATCAACTTCAACAACAGTTGTTAGTTGAGCACTCACCTGAAGTGATTCAACCATTCGAGCTGCAATGACTTTGCGCAGTCGAGACATGGTGACCGTTGTTCCTCGTAGCGGAGAAACAGCGACAACTGGTGGCTTTGCCGCAGATGGAGTTGAAGCGATCGCTGCTGCTGCAACAGGTGCTGCAGGACGTGCTAACGCTTCGACATCTTCGCGGCGAATTCTTCCGCCAATACCTGTTCCCTTTACCTGAGCTAGGTTTACGCCAAGCTCTGATGCAAGTTTGCGAACTAGGGGAGTGACATAAGCATCTGCAGGTTGTGAAACTGGCGCAACTGCAACAGGTGCTGGTGGTGGAGTTACTGGTGCAGCTGGGGCAGGAGTTTGAACCACAGCGACTGGTGCAGCTGCAACTGGAGCCGCAGCAACAACGGGAGCTGGTGGCGGTGTTACAGGAGCAGTAACAACGGGAGCTGTTACAACAGGTGCTGCAGGTGCAGAAACTGCGCCACCTGAGACTCCGATTAATCCAAGAC
>CALMBJ010000139.1 GCA_937860175.1 uncultured Actinomycetes bacterium | reverse complement strand
GGGTTGCTTTTACTCCAGAACAACTGGCCATCACTACGCAACACACACTTAAATAATCCACTTGCTGTCGTAACCTCTTCATCGGCTTTCGTGCATGCCGCATTATCAACAGGATTAGAAGTTGCAGGTTGTGTTGGTTGAGCCGGCTTAAACACTGGATTTAAATTTGGCTTTGGTGCAGCTTTAACTGCGACACCTCTGTTCCAAACAAGTCTCTTTCCAGATTTAATACAGGTGAACTTCTTTCCCGCTACCGTCGTTGTTACGCCGGCCTTGGTGCACTTGGCTCCTGCCTTAACTGAGGCAAATGAAGGAGCTGTTACCAAGGAGATTGTTAGTACCAATGCTAAAAACAGGCGCAATCGAGTCATGGCAATAAGGTACCAATCGCCTATTCCAAATTAAATGGCGAAATGGTCAGAGATTAGGACAGTGCTGGTTACTTATTGTTTTTGAGGTGATCTGCAGCCTCGGCGAAGCCATCAGCCTCAAGCTTTGCGATCAGGTCGGCCTTAACAGCCTTAACAACATTGTGCGTACCGTTGCAGTTCTTCTCTGGATCTGTTGTGTATCCGCAGCCGCATGCGCCCATAGTTGTTCTCCTTGTTAGATGTTGGGCTAACTGTAATCGCTATCTGGGGTGGTATCTACTACCCTTTATTTATGAATCGAATCCTGGCTAAGGCACGTTTTGCAGTCTTAATTCCTGCTCTTGCATCAATCTTGGGTGCACTGCTTCTGATGTTCCAAGGTTCGGTTGCGATGGTGACAACGATCATCGATGTCATAACAGAGGGCACCAAGTTGAAGCTAACTATTGTGGAGATCTTGACCGCAGTAGATGCGATTTTGCTGGGAACGGTTCTTTTGGTTATTGGTTATGGACTATACGAGCTCTTTATTGATGAGGATCTTGAAGTGCCGCCATGGTTACAGGTTCAAGACTTAGATGATTTGAAGTCAAAGCTAATTGGCGTTGTTGTTGCAATTATCTCGGTGATCTTTGTTGGTGTATTTGTTGATACCGACCGTGCTGCAGATGTTATTTCTTATGGTGTTGGTGCAGGTGCGATGGTTACAGGACTTGCAATCTTTGCCTTTGCTACCCGTAAGGATCCTTCACAGAAGAATCGTCGCGTAAAGGGCGGCACAACCGAGGTTTAAAACCCCGGCAATTAATCTTTAAAGTGTGTTGAGAACACCGATCGCAGCTGTTGTTCCTGCTGCGA
>CALMBJ010000138.1 GCA_937860175.1 uncultured Actinomycetes bacterium | reverse complement strand
CACAAGCTCATGCCCATGTAAGTGTGATCAATACAATTCCTCAATATCAATCTACGGTTCAAGAGTTACCATCAAAGGTCACAATTACTTTTAACTCACCATTAGTCGTGTTGGGATCAAAAAATTCAAACACGATTACAGTCCTTAACCCCAACAAAAAATCAGTGACTATTCAAGAGGCGACGGTCGACGGTGCTGTAATTTCTATCCCGATTGACACCAGCAACCCTGTCGCCGGGGCCTACACGGTCCGATACAGCGTCGTTTCAGATGATGGGCATCGGGTTTCTGGCACCTACAGCTTTGGAGTCTCAGATGGGCTTGCGGCCCAAACTTTGCCTGAAGCAACCACCGATGAGGGGCATGGCTTCTGGCATTTACACCTCACTCATGTTCTCCAAGGGGCAGGAGCGCTGCTTCTGATCGGATTGTGGGCTCTCTACCGCCTCCGTTTTGCGCCTCGGAAATAAAGGCCCTAGATTTGGCGTTAGCACTCTCGGGGTGTGAGTGATAAAACGCCCCGCCTAACGCAGGACTAAACACAAGGAGCACAACTCATGGCAAAGCAGATTGCCTTTAATGAAGAAGCACGTCGCGGTCTAGAGCGCGGCATGAATATCTTGGCTGATGCGGTCAAGGTAACCCTTGGACCTCGTGGACGCAACGTCGTTCTCGAGAAGAAGTGGGGCGCCCCAACAATTACTAATGATGGCGTTTCCATTGCGAAGGAAATTGAACTTGATGATCCATGGGAAAAAATTGGCGCAGAGCTAGTCAAGGAAGTTGCCAAGAAGACTGATGATGTTGCCGGTGACGGAACAACAACTGCAACCGTCCTAGCTCAAGCGCTCGTACGCGAAGGTCTACGTAACGTTGCCGCTGGATCAAACCCAATGGCGCTAAAGCGCGGAATTGAAAAGGCTGTGGCAGAGATCGTTGCCGAGCTACTTTCAATGGCTAAGGCGGTTGACTCAAAGGAGCAGATCGCAGCAACTGCATCAATCTCTGCAGCAGATGCAACGATCGGCGAGATGATCGCTGAGGCGATGGACAAGGTTGGAAAAGAAGGCGTAATCACCGTAGAAGAGTCAAATACCTTTGGCCTCGAGCTAGAGCTCACCGAAGGTATGCGCTTTGATAAGGGTTACATCTCTCCATACTTTGTAACCGATCAGGATCGCATGGAAGTTGTTCTAGAAGATGCATATGTTTTGATCGCTAACTCAAAGATTGCAAATATCAAGGATCTAGTACCAGTACTAGAAAAGGTTATGCAGTCAGGTAAGCCACTTTTGATCATCGCTGAAGATGTCGAAGGTGAAGCGCTCGCAACACTAGTTGTTAACAAGATCCGCGGAACATTTAGATCAGCTGCTGTTAAGGCACCTGGTTTTGGAGATCGTCGCAAGGCGATGCTGCAGGACATTGCAATCCTTACCGGTGCAACTGTTATTTCAGAGGAAGTTGGACTTCGTCTAGATGCAGCAGAGCTTGATCTTTTGGGTA
Source organism: uncultured Actinomycetes bacterium (assembly GCA_937860175.1). Taxonomy (GTDB): domain Bacteria; phylum Actinomycetota; class Actinomycetes; order Nanopelagicales; family Nanopelagicaceae; genus Planktophila. The sequence continues at coordinate 4,211 of CALMBJ010000138.1, read as the reverse complement.
AGGCGCGCAAGGTTGTTATCAGCAAGGAAGAGACAACAATTGTTGAAGGCGCTGGCGATGATGCTCAGATCAAGGGTCGCGTACAGCAGATCCGTAACGAGATTGAAAACTCAGATTCAGATTACGACCGCGAGAAGCTACAAGAGCGTCTGGCAAAGCTTGCAGGTGGCGTAGCTGTTATCAAGGCAGGCGCTGCAACTGAGGTAGAGCTCAAGGAGCGCAAGCACCGCATTGAAGATGCAGTGCGCAATGCAAAGGCAGCAGTTGAAGAAGGAATCGTTGCCGGTGGTGGCGTTGCACTTCTACAAGCAGGTGCTGCAGTGTTCAAGCGTCTAACAGGATTAACTGGCGATGAAGCAACTGGTGCAAAGATTGTTGAATATGCAATCGAAGCTCCAATCAAGCAGATCGCAGTAAATGCAGGACTCGAAGGCGGAGTTGTTGTTGAGAAGGTCCGTCACCTTCCAGCAGGACAAGGTCTTAACGCTGCAACTGGCGAGTATGTAGACATGATCAAATCTGGAATCATCGATCCAGCAAAGGTGACACGTTCTGCACTACAAAACGCTGCATCAATCGCTGCGCTGTTTATTACAACAGAAGCGGTTATTGCAGATAAGCCAGAGAAGGCCGCAGCTGCCCCACAAGGCGGCGGAGATATGGACTTCTAACTCCTCACAATTACGCGTAACGCCGTCCTCGAGCAGTTTTGATTTATCGGCTCTTTTCATTCGCCGATTAGGTCGAGGGCGGCGTTCTGCTTTACCCTTAGAGCATGGCCAAGAACAAGAAGAGCACAGCTGTTGCCTTTGATGCACAGGATCTGGCCCGTAACGCTGCCCTAGAGCAGGCAGAAAATAAGGATCAAGTTGGCGGATTTGTTTCAGTTGATTTTGATGACGATAACCGCGTTGCAACATATTTATTTGAAGCAAACCTTGCAGGTTACAAAGGTTGGCGCTGGTGCATCACCATTGCAAAGGTTGATGAGGATTCACAACCAACAATCTGCGATGTTGTAGTTCTTCCAGGTCCAGATGCATTGCGTGCACCTGAATGGATTCCATATCGCGACCGAATTTTGCCGGGCGATGTTGGTGTTGGTGACATTGTTCCAAGCTCACTTGATGACACTCGTTTAGTTCCAGGCGCGCAAGCACTTCCACAAGATGAAGAGCTTGATACTGCGATGGCGGTTGAACTTGGTTTAGGTCGTGCACGAGTTCTTTCAATTGAAGGACGTGACCAGGCAGCAAAGCGTTGGTATGAAGGTGAGCGTGGACCAAACGCTCCCGTTGCCCAGTCAGCGCCAAAGCCATGTCATAGCTGCGGGTTCTTTATTCCAATTGCAGGATCTCTACGCTCAACCTTTGGCGTTTGCGCCAACGCGATCTCACCCGATGATGCACGCGTAGTGAGCGTGGATCATGGCTGCGGCGCACATTCGGAAGCGACCTTCACAGAGCCGGTGTTAAACTAAGCACCTGCTATCGCAACCGCGATACCTATTTACACACGAGTAAAGAAAACTAGCAAGGAGCCCTCCCCATGCCTACAGGACGCGTTAAATGGTTCTCATTGGAAAAAGGCTTCGGCTTCATTGCAAATGATGAAGGCGAAGATGTTTATTTAGCTGCAACCTCTCTTCCAGAAGGTGTTGCAACGGTTAAGCCTGGAACAAAGCTTGAGTTTTCTATCGCTGACAGCCGTAAAGGCCCACAAGCATTATCTGTACACATCATTGATGCTCCACCATCATTAGTAGAGAACTCACGTGTTAACAGTGATGATCTTGCTGCGATGATTGAAGACACAATCAAGATGTTGGACAAGGTCGGAAATGGTTTGCGCCACGGACGTCACCCCAATGCACAAGAGGCTGATCGTCTTGGTCGCGTGTTGCGCGGTATCGCTACGGCCCTCGGCGCTTAATTTAAGTTAGCGCGCGTAACAAAAACCTTCTTTTGCTAGATACCGCTTCGTCGATCACGACGGATTGTGTAACGAATTCCAACTAAGCCTAACCCTGCTCCCATTACGCACGTCCAAATAACTTTGGCATCTGCGTTAGCTGCAAGTGCAATCACACCAGCTATCACCCAGCACGATGTTCCAATAGCGACTAGAGTTACTGCATTGCGTAGTCGAGTAGTCATGGGGCAAGAGTAATGCGTTTATCGGTAAAAGAGGATGGTAATTGGCGTTCTTTTCGCCACCGTAATTACCGAATCCTCTTTCCTGCCAACACAGTTTCAAATATCGGCAGCTGGGCCCAACGCATTGCACAGGATTGGCTAGTCCTAGAACTTACTAACAACAATGGAACATATCTCGGTTTAGTGACCGCGGTTCAATTTGCTCCAGTGCTCTTCTTCTCTTTACATGGCGGAAAGTTTGCCGATCGATTTGATAAGCGCAAAGTTTTGATCCTTACCAACCTGGTTGGTGGCGCAGCATCGCTGGCTTTAGGTGTGCTGGTGATGACAGGACTGATCCAGTTGTGGCATGTCTTTGTGCTCGCTGCAATCTTGGGTATTTCAACGGCAATTGATGCACCGGTTCGTCAATCCTTTACAACTGAGGTTGTTGGCCAAAGCGATCTTCCTAATGCGGTTTCTTTAAACTCAGCTAATTTCAATGCCGGGCGCTTAGTAGGACCTGCTATTTCAGGTGGTTTGATCGCAGCCTTTGGAACTGGACCTTCATTCATTGTTAATGGGCTCTCCTACTTCTTTGTTATCGCAGCCTTAATGAGGCTCAATGAAAAGGCTTTCTTCCATTTAGATAGACCAAAATCAGATGGCAGCATCCGCGAAGGAATCGCCTATGCAAAGGCCAGACCAGATATCTATGTAGTAATGCTGATGGTTTTCTTCTTAGCTACCTTTGGTTTGAACTTTCAAATCTTTAATGCACTTATGGCCACTCAAGAGTTTGGTTTAGGTCCAGCAAGCTTTGGTTTGATGGGAACCTTTATTGCAATTGGCTCCTTAACCGGGGCTATTGGCTCTGCTCGTTTAGAGCGGTTTAGAAATGCAAAGTTTGTTATTAAGGGCGGAATCATCTTTTCAATCTCAATCATGGTTCTCTCAATCATCCCGAGCTACAGCCTTTACATTCTCTGGCTACCGATCTGCGGCTTTACAGCGCTCACTACTTTGGTATCGGCAAACTCAATTGTTCAAACCAGTACCGATCCAGCTATTCGTGGTCGTGTAATGGGTGTTTACCTTTTGATTTTCATGGGTGGAACACCATTTGGCTCTCCGCTTATTGGAAGCGCAACTGAGTTAATTGGAATCCGACCAACGATTGCTGTGTGTGGTGGTATTTCTTTGGCAGCATCAATGTTTATCTGGTTCCGCTACAAGAACCGAGTAGAGCTACCTGCCGATACCTCGGTAGCTACAATCTTAAAGACTGTTAATCGCAATAAGGATTAATAAACCAACAAGTGCAAGCAAGGTAACTAACCGTCTAGTTTTGTAGTTCATGCTGGCTCCTTTACCTCAGATGGAATCACCTTCACGATGATAAAAGCTATGCCGATCAAGACAAAAACCATGATGTAGGCACGTGAAATTCCAAAGCTATCTCCCAAAAGACCCAGCAAGAATGGTGCTCCAGCGATTGCAATTCCAGCTGCTAATGAGGCACGTCCGATAGCTAAATCGGGGCGACCATCGCTTAAGCCGATTAAGCGAATTGAAGACAGTGCAAACTGCATCGAGATACCAAGTCCTACAACAAGTAGACACAGCAGTGAAAGAACCATGTTGTGTGACAGCCAGAAGCCTAAGAATCCAAAGAACTGCAAAGCGATGATCGCTAAGAGTTGAGTATCTAGTGCAAAGCGCTTCAACAATAATCCGCCGTACCAACGTCCGATTCCCATGCCGGTACCAAGAGCCACAATTGCAACGGTTGAGATTGCAGCGGTTGAACCAACCCGCTCCTTTAACAGAGCCGCAGCCCAGAACGATGTTGCAAACTCACTTGAAATACAGGCAACGAAACCAAACCAAGAGATCCAGAACTTACGTGAAAGTTTTCCGCCTTGTGGGCCATGCTCATCTGGAACATGGTCTTCTGCATCTTTTTCACGACCAACAAAAAATAGAATTAGCGCTACAGGTAATGCAAGCAGTAAACCAAGACGCCATAAAGCTGGGTATGCGATAGCGATTGTTCCGATTAAAGCGGTTCCGGTT
>CALMBJ010000137.1 GCA_937860175.1 uncultured Actinomycetes bacterium | reverse complement strand
TGCGTATGCGATCACATGTCCAACCATTGTTGATGATGCTCCAAGGGTTGCTGAGCTACCGACCTGCCAAAAGACATTACATGCTTGCGCGCCATTGGTAAGAATTACAGAGCTTGAAGCCGCTGTGATCAATGTTGATTCTGCTCTAAAGATAAAGACCGCTGCCGCATCTCCAAGGCCATCAAGGGTCAAGGTGCCGGTGATTCCAAGTGATGGATTGTTGTAAGCACCAGGTGTCTTGGTGGTTCCACCTAATTCAACACCCGTCACAGTTCCACCACGGTTATCAGCTAATGCGCTTGAAGCCGCGGTCAATGCGGTGATTGATGCTCCACCTAGAACTGTGGCACCAGAGGTAGTAATTACACCGGTTGGCGCAGTTGCGCCGCCAACACCGATATCAGTACCTGCAGTTCCTGTAATTCCAGATGCGGTCGCACTTGTAACCGCTGAACTTGCAAGAACTCCGTACGTTGATGCCGTACCCATGCTTAGAGGAGCCTCAGCTGCTTGCGCAGCGTTAGGAAAGAAGGTCACTGCAAAGGCAACGGCCAAAGTACTGACAGTTAATGTTGCAAGTAAAGGGGAAGTTTTCTTTGAAATTCTCACTTGAGGCTCGATTCTAAGCATGGATTGTCGTGCACTAATTAGTGCTTAATTCAAAATAATGAAACGAATTAGAGGTTACTTGGTTGCTTTATGTTCAACATGGTCAGCGGCTTCGCCAACCTTTTCAGCAAGATGAGCAACTACTTCTTCAACTTTTTCTTTAGCATCTTCGATAACAACAGCTGCTGCACTTTTTAACTCATCTTTTGCTGAATCTAAGTGGCTGTGTGCATTACTTTCTGAATGTGTCATTTGTGTTCCTAATGACCTTTTACGATCGCCCTTCAATGAGCTATCTGCTCGAACGCCGTAACCGATCCTTTTGAGCCTAACACTTTATGTGAGCAGTGATTTACTCAATTTCTGATCAAATGAAAATGTTAGTGACCGGTCACAAGAGATTTAGTTAAGAAAAGACAACAGTTCTCTTTCCAACAATAAAAATCTTGTCATCTGCATACAACTTCACAGCTTTTGCTAAAACTCTACGCTCAATATCGCGACCAATTGCAATTAACTCATCTGCTGAGGCGTTGTGAGTCACATGTGCGACATCTTGTTCAATGATTGGTCCTTCATCAAGATCACTGGTCACAAAGTGAGCGCTAGCACCAATAATTTTTACGCCACGCTCATGGGCTTGGTGATACGGCTTTGCTCCCTTGAATCCTGGCAAAAAGGAGTGATGAATGTTGATGATTTTGCCAGGCATCTTGTTGCAGAAATCTGCAGAGAGAATCTGCATGTAGCGGGCAAGGACTACAAAATCAATCTTTAACTCTTCAATCTTTTTAAATATCTGCGCCTCTTGAGCCGCTTTACTGCTTGCATCAACAGGAAGATATAAAAACGCGATTCCATGTGATTCAACCAATGAGCGCAGCTCTTCACGATTAGAGATTACGAGCGGAATCTCAATATTGAGTTCGCCAAGCTCCTCTAAGTACAAAAGGTCTCGCAAGCAATGGCTCTCTTTAGTCACCATCACTAGTGCACGAGGCTTTTGGGCGGTTGGTCGAATGTGAAGCGCAGGATTGAACTTTGAAAGTCCATCCTTCAAACTCTTGGTTGCACCATCTAACCCTTGTGATGTTTCAAAACGAGTGCGCATCACAAATTGATTTGTTGTGGGATCGGTGAACTGTTGGTTCTCGATGATGTTTCCGCCGCAAGAAAGAACCGCCGATGTCATCGCATGAACGATGCCAGGCTGATCAGCACATTGCAGGGAAGCGATTAGATCCATGGCTTTAGGGTACGTCAGATTAGTGGCGCAAGGTAAATCGCTGCATCCACTTAGGTGCCCACCAGTTGTTCTCGCCAAATAGGCGCATTAACGCTGGGACCAAGAGGCCTCGAACGATGGTTGCATCAAGAAGAACCGCCAGCGCAACACCAAATCCCATCGTCTTGATTGATGTGACACCGCTGGTTACAAAGGCTGCGAAGACAACCGCCAGAATCAGGGCAGCAGCTGTAATGATTCGAGCTGATCGCTGCAAGCCAACTGCAACCGATTCAACATTTGATTTTCCAGCAAGATGCTCTTCACGGATGCGTGAAAGCAAGAAGAGTTCGTAATCCATTGAAAGACCAAAGACCACAACCGCAATCAAGATAACGATGGATGTATCAAGAGTCCCGGTTACGGTAAATGAGCCAACGAGCCACTGAAGGTGGCCATTGATAAATACCCATGTCAGCGCACCCATGGTTGCTGCAAGTGACAGGACGTTAAGAATTACCGCCTTAATAGGCAAGATGATTGACCCGGTGAAGATAAAGATCAAAACCAGAACGCTCAAAATAATCCAGGCAAAGGCCCAAGGAAGTGTTCTTGAAATTCCATCTTGAGAGTCTGTGTAATCAGCTGCAACACCACCTACCAAGGTTCCAACAGGTGAGTCAACGTTTCGAACATTGTGGATCAACTCTTGAGATTCAGGTGTACGTGGCAGCATCTCTTGATAAGCAACTACACGAACATCTTTACCAATAGTTGTTGGTGGAAGCACAGCAACAATTCCTGCAACCTGGCTAACTCTTGTCGCGTACTGATTGATTTCATCAATCTTGTTTGCACCATCCATGATGATGATTTCAATTGGCGTTCCTGTT
>CALMBJ010000136.1 GCA_937860175.1 uncultured Actinomycetes bacterium | reverse complement strand
GAGAAAACAACGGTCTTGCCCTCTGGAACTTGATCAGTTTCATCAACAAAGATCGCACCCTTGGCTTCGAGCGAGGTAACGACGTGAACATTGTGCACAATCTGCTTGCGAACATAGACCGGTGCGCCATAGAGAGCCAACGCCTTTTCAACGGTGATAACGGCGCGATCGACCCCTGCGCAATATCCGCGAGGCGCTGCCAGCAGAACTCTCTTAGCCATGGGTTCAGTCTATTAGGCTCATCCCATGTTCGAAACTTCAAGTGAGAGCCCAGCCACGGTTAGGACCGTATCTGAGGCGATAAAGGAGTATGTCGAACGTCTTGGCCCGATCTGGATTGAGGGCGAGATCAGCGAGTTAAATGAACGCAGCGGGATGATGGCATTTATGCGCCTGCGCGATCCCAGCGTTGATATGTCTATTTCGGTGATGTGCCACAAATCGGTAATCGCAGCGGTTAAGCCTTTGCCCGATAACGCCCGCATCGTTATGTATGCAAAACCCTCTTGGTACACAAAAAATGGATCCCTTTCTTTTTCTGCTCGTGAGATTCGCCAGGTCGGAGTCGGCGAGCTGTTGGCTCGATTAGAGGCGCTGAAAAATCAATTAGCTGGCGAAGGTTTGTTTAACTCAGATCGCAAAGTTGCGCTGCCCTTGTTGCCACAGGTCATTGGATTGATTTGTGGTCGCAATACCGATGCGGAAAAAGATGTAGTTGAAAATGCAAAGCGTCGCTGGCCAAGTGTTCGCTTTGAAATCCGCGAGGTAACTGTTCAAGGAGCTGCCGCTGTCAGCGAGGTTTCCGAGGCGCTGCGCGAATTAGAGGCAAACAAAGATGTTGAGGTCATCATCATTACCCGTGGTGGTGGCTCCTTTGAAGATCTGCTGCCATTTAGTGATGAAGGTTTAGTGCGATTAGCGGCATCTTGCCAAACTCCGATTGTCTCTGCGATTGGCCATGAAAAGGATTCACCGCTTCTTGATCTAGTTGCTGACTACCGTGCATCAACACCGACAGATGCGGCCAAGCGAGTTGTTCCAGATATCAGTGAAGAGATCGCGATGATTGAATCGATGCGCGATCGTGCCCGCCGCACCTTGGTCAATCGGCTAGATCTAGAAAGCACGCGGATTACTAACTTTAGAAACCGCCCAGTGATGAAGGACCCACATGTATTAATCACAACTAGGGCTGAAATCATTGCTGGGCTGCGTGATAGATCCAACCGATCATTTGGCGCATCTCTCAAACTTGCCAAGGAAGAGCTCAAGCAGGTTAAGGCCCGAGTGCGTGCCCTTTCACCACAATCGACTTTGGATCGAGGGTATTCAGTAGTCCAGTTAGCAGATGGTCAGATCGTGACCGATCCAAAGAAGTTAACTGCAGGTGATGAGTTAAGGCTTCGTCTTGCAAAGGGCGAGACCAAAGCCACAGCGCTAGGTAACTAGAAATCACAACAAAGCGGAGAAGAGAGTAGATTTAACCCATGGCCGAAGCAAAGAAGATCTCATATGAAGCAGCTCGCGATGAGCTGGCTGAAGTTGTCGAGTCCCTTGAAGCGGGAAGTGCGACCTTGGAAGAGTCTCTGAAGTTGTGGGAGCGCGGCGAAGAGTTAGCCAAGATCTGCCAAGAGTGGCTAGATGGCGCTAAGAAAAAACTTGATTCTGTAAAGCCGGAATAGCCAAACTTTCGAGAAGAAGGAACGATGCCAAACTTTTCATACTCAGAGCTTCTGCCTCTTGGCGAGGATAAGACCAAGTACCGCCTTGTCAGCAAAGAGGGTGTTTCAGTTGTAAAGCTTGGCGATAAAGAGTTTTTGCAGGTTGAA
>CALMBJ010000135.1 GCA_937860175.1 uncultured Actinomycetes bacterium | reverse complement strand
AGATTTCTGCCTGTCTCGTGGGCTCGGAGATGTGTATAAGAGACAGAGACGATGTAGATAGCTCCTGCAAACATAATAATCGCATCGATGATGGCGGCTTGATACCTCTTTACAGGAACTCCGATAGATACGAGGGTTAAACCTGATGAGTAGAGATTCAATATCGCTCCACCAACAAGCCCAAATATCGCAACGAGAGCAAATGGAATCAAGAACCAGGTAGGCAGAAGAGTCGTTAGCGCACCTATGGGATCCATAGATATCGCCTCGCTCAGATCCTTGCTGCTTCCAGAAAGAGCCGATCCATAAATAACAAGGATGATGGGAACTGTTGACGCACCTAAAACTGTCCAGCCAACTACCGATGTACTAGAGACAGAACGCGGCAAGTATCTAGAGTAATCAGCAGCCGCATTTACCCAGCCAAGTCCAATTCCGGTAATTGCAAAGATGGTCGCCCCAACAAAGCTTTGGAAGTTGCCATCGGGAATGGCGGTTACCGCATTCCAGGAAACATTATCGATGGTCAGTGCGATGTAAAGCACGGTCATCGCCACAATTGTGATTGTTAACCACTTTTGAATTTTCATAATCACTTTAAAGCCAAGTACTCCACCAATAACAGTCAGAGTTGCAGCCAAAGTAAAGCCCAGCAGTAAGGAAAGGTTGCGATCGATTCCGCCGACGCGAGCAAAGACAGTTCCAGTTGCCAAAGTTGCTAAAGAGATAAGCACAGTCTCCCAGCCAACAAAGATTAGGTAGGACAAAGCCCCTGGCAATCGACTTCCTTTGACTCCAAAAGATGCGCGAGACAACACCATCGTTGGAGCGTTTGAACGCTTACCTGCAAGCGAGCTAATTCCGACCAAGAAGAAGGAGCCGATGGTTCCAATAATGGCTGCGATCGTGGCCTGTCTAAAGGAAATGCCAAAGCCTAAGAAAAAAGCTCCGTAGGAAAGTGCAAGCAGCGAAACATTGGCACCTGCCCAAGGCCAAAACAGTGAGCGAGCCTTTCCGGAGCGCTCTGACTCATCAATAACATTTGCTCCATTTAACTCTAAATTCAGGCCTGGCATAACTACTGTCTCCGATTCAACGCTCTAGTCGCAATTCCGCCTATAAAGACAAGGATCAGCGCTCCCAACAATATTCCACCGGCTGGGATAGATGATTCTTCAACTGGCGCATTAACAGCCACTGGTGTCTGCTGCGCAGAGTAATCAGGAGATGCATTAAAGGTGTAATCACCTTCAATAACATGTCCATCATCACCAACAACTCGATAGTTGACGGTGAAAACCCCTGGCGCGCTTTGTCCTGAAACTTTGGTGGAGATTTTGGTTCCACTAATAATCGGGTCATCGAAGTTCACGGCTATTCCAGTCGAATCAATTACCTCTAGGGTGTTAACCGCTTGGCCATCTAAGGTTTGGAGCTCACCGCTAAATTCGATCCATACCTCAGTTGGTATGGGATTTACATTTGCAAATCGCTCCGGAAATGTAGAGACAATTTCGACATGTGCCGAGGAGCTGGGTGCCGACATTATTGAAATACAGGCTGCCAAAATCAACAAAGTTAACTTACGCATCTCTTTGCCTTAGTCAAGAAAGAAATCGAGGAGGAAATCTTTGGTACCCGGAGTAACTGAGTACTTCCCCAAATCAGTTATTCCCTCGCTTGCCAGCAGCAAATCATCTACAAAGAAGTTACCCGTGCACTCCTTCGCATCGCGATTAAAGATGATGTAGGCAGCATCTGCCAAGATTTCAGGAGTTCGCCCTGCCAAAGCATCGATTCCAGGGATCATTTGCAAAGCAGCGGTATCGATAACGGTGCGCGGCCACAAAGCGTTAACTCCGATTCCATCACGCTTGAACTCTTCTGCCATGCCGAGAACGCACATACTCATTCCGTATTTGGCCATTGTGTATGCCACATGGTTCTTAAACCAGATTGGCTTCATTGAAAGTGGCGGAGAGAGGTTGAGGATATGTGGATTGCGACCTTCGGCAGCTGATTTACGTAGATGAGGCAATGCAGCCTGTGAGGTTAAAAAGGTACCTCGAACATTGACATCAAACATCAGATCAAAACGCTTAGCCGGGGTCTGATCTGTGCGGGTTAAGTTGATTGCACTGGCGTTGTTAATCAAAATGTCGATTCCGCCAAAGGCCTCTACCGCTTGCGATATAGCTGCTTCGATCTGATTCTCATCACGCAAATCGCATTGGATAGCCAAGGCCTTGCCGCCAGCTGCTTCGATCTCAGCTGCAGCGGTGTGAATAGTGCCAGGAAGTTTCGGGTTTGGATCAGAGGTTTTCGCTGCAATTGCTATTGAAGCACCATCTCGTGCAGCTCGCAGTGCGATAGCTAAACCAATTCCGCGGGATCCACCCGTTATGAAAATTCTCTTTCCAGCTAGTGACATTTACTTCCCCTTCTTGGACACTGTCTCTTATACACATCTGA
>CALMBJ010000134.1 GCA_937860175.1 uncultured Actinomycetes bacterium | reverse complement strand
AACGTTGTGTACAACGTCAACATGGAGGATGGCAAGCAGGTCCGCGTTACCAATCCATCAGAGTTCCCAGATGGAAAGGTTGCTGCAGTCTTTGAGCCAATTGTTAAATCAACGATTCTTGCACCATCAGAGTTCATCGGAACAATCATGGAGCTATGCCAGGATCGTCGTGGCACATTGCTGGGTATGGATTACATCTCTGAAGATCGAGTTGAAATTCGTTACGACCTGCCACTTGCTGAAATTGTTTTCGACTTCTTTGATCAGCTCAAGAGCCGTACAAAGGGTTATGCATCATTAGATTACGAAGAAAAGGGCGATGCCGAGGGTAACTTGGTTAAGGTCGATATCTTGTTGCAGGGTGAAGCCGTTGATGCATTTAGCGCAATTGTTCACCGCGATAAGGCGTACGCATATGGCGTAATGATGACCGGCAAGCTTCGCGAATTAATTCCGCGTCAGCAGTTTGAGGTTCCGATTCAGGCAGCCATTGGTGCTCGCATCATCGCTCGCGAAAGTATTCGTGCGATCCGTAAGGATGTTTTGGCTAAGTGTTACGGTGGAGATATTTCACGTAAGCGTAAGCTTTTGGAGAAGCAAAAAGAGGGTAAGAAGCGCATGAAGATGGTGGGACGTGTTGAAGTTCCACAAGAAGCATTCGTTGCAGCCCTTGCTACCGATGCCGATATCGAACAGATTAAGGCTGCGCGTAAAGCAGGGCAATGACGCTCTCTTTTTATGTACATATTCCGTACTGCATTAAGCGCTGCGGCTACTGCGACTTCAACACATACACACCGAGCGAGCTACAAGATGGTGCAACCTTAGAGATCGTAAGTAATGATTACATCGATGCGGTTTTGCAGGAACTAGCGGCTGCGCCAACTGATCAAGTGCCAACAATCTTCTTTGGTGGCGGCACTCCATCATTACTTCCTGCAGCTGATTTAGGACGGGTAATTGCAGCGATTAAGGCCCGCAACGGGTTGACCGCTGATTGCGAAATTACCCTAGAGGCTAACCCTGATTCTGTGACCGCTGAAAAGTTAGCCCAGTATCTAGAAGTTGGATTCAATCGAATCTCATTTGGAATGCAATCTGCCAAGCCTCATGTACTTGCAGCTCTTGATCGCACACATAACCCTGCAAATGTTGAAAAAGCGATCACCATGGCACGTGCAGCAGGCTTTAAATCAATTAGCGTTGATTTGATCTACGGAACCCCGGGTGAATCACTAGAAGATTGGCGCGAGACTGTAGAAAACGCGTTGTCACTAGATATCGACCACATCAGCGCCTATGCATTAATTGTTGAAACAGGAACCAAGTTAGCTGCACAGATTAAGCGTGGTGAGTTAACGATGCCTAACGATGATCTGATGGCAGATATGTATTTGTTAGTAGATCAAATGTGTGAGGCCAAAGGTTTGACTTGGTATGAACTTTCAAACTGGTCTAAGCCTGGGCATCAATGCCGTCACAATATTGCTTACTGGGAGAACAAGAACTGGTGGGGGCTAGGGCCAGGCGCGCACTCTCATGTTGATGCAAAGCGTTTCTGGAATGTGAAGCACCCGACTACATACAAGCAAAAGGTATTTGCAGGACAAACCCCTATCTTGGATAGCGAACAACTGACCCCTGAACAGATCAAGGATGAGTCAATTTTGCTAGGAATTCGCATGCGCGATGGTTTGCAGATGGAGCTACTTGCGCCTCATCAGCTCGAGGTCTTAGCGCTCTATCGTGAAAATGGTTTTGTTCAATTGCAGGAAGATCGCATCATTCTGAGCCCTGCGGGCCGCCTGATTGCAGATCGAATCGTGCGAGAAATAACAATCTAGTACCCTAGGCACAAATGTCATCACGTCGTCTAGAAATCCTCCGCGCAATTGTCGATGAGTATGTTGCGACCCAAGAGCCTGTCGGTTCAAAGGCGATCGCAGAACGCCATGGACTCGGGATCTCACCTGCCACGATTCGCAACGAGATGGCGGTTCTTGAAGATGAAGGCTTGATTACCCAGCCTCACACAAGCGCTGGACGTATCCCGACCGATCGTGGCTACCGAGTATTTGTAGACAAGCTTGCAACCGTTAAGCCTTTGTCATCTGCAGAACGTCGTGCAATTGAAACCTTTCTTGAAGGTTCAAGTGATCTTGAAGAGCTTTTGAAAAAATCAGTGAAACTACTTGCTGACATCACAAAGCAGGTTGCAGTTGTTACCTATCCCATTATTGGCGATAGCCGTGAAAAGTTAGCGGTCTCTGGAACCGCCCACCTTGCACGCTCTGGTGATGATTTAGGTCTAACGCTTTCACCTATTCTTGAAGCCCTTGAAGAGCAAGTTGTTTTGATGCGTCTGCTAGATGAGGCAAATTCAACGGTGCATGTGCGAATTGGCCGCGAGCAAATGGAAACTAATCTTCAATCAACCTCTTTAGTAACGGTCGGATATGGCGAAGGTTCTGCTCAGCTTGGTGCGCTAGGTGTCCTAGGGCCTACTCGAATGGATTACGCAGGTTCAATTGCTGCAGTTGATGCGGTTGCACGTTATGTCGGACGATTTTTGATTGAGGGTGTGTAAGTGGCTGATCATTACGAGAGCTTGGGTGTGACCAAGGGTGCGACCGCCGATGAGATTAAAAAGGCGTACCGCAAACTTGCACGTGAGCTACATCCAGATATCAATCCTGATCCTCATGCCCAGGAAAAATTCAAAGAGGTAACTGAGGCTTACGATGTTTTAAGTGATCCACAAAAGCGTCAAAGCTATGACATGGGCGGTAGCGGTTTTGGTGGCGGCTTCGGAGGCGCAAACTTTGGTGGCGGCTTCAGCGACATCATGGATGCATTCTTTGGTGGTGGCGGATCTCGTGGCCCACGACCACGAACACGTGCAGGACAAGACTCATTAATTCGTATTCAAGTAGATCTGAATGAGGCATGTTTTGGAACTGAACGTGAGATCACAGTTGATTCAGCTGTTGTATGCCCAAAGTGCACAGGTACAGGTTGCCAAGATGGCGATCATCCAGAGATGTGCTTGGTCTGCAAGGGGCGTGGAGAAACTCAGCAAGTAGTCCGTTCAGTTATCGGCCAGGTAATGACCTCACGTCCATGCAATACATGTAATGGATATGGAAGCGTCATTAAGAGCCCTTGCCGCGAATGTGCAGGCGAAGGCCGTGTTCGCAGCCGCCAAACAATCGATGTAAAGATTCCTGCTGGTGTTGAAACTGGAAACAGAATTCAGATGTCAGGTCGCGGCGAAGTTGGTGCAGGCGGAGGTCCTGCTGGCGATCTATATGTTGAAATCGTAGAAGAGCGCCATGAATACCTAGTTCGCGATGGAGATACCTTGCACATGCAGCTAGATATCAGCATGGTTGCAGCATCTTTAGGAACCACAGTTACCGTTGAAGCACTTGATGGACCGGTAGATGTTCAAATCAAGCCCGGAACACAGAGCGGCACACCAGTTGTGATCAAGGGCAAGGGAATGACACGTCTTCGTCGCTGTCTCTTATACACATCTCCGAGCCCACGAGA
>CALMBJ010000133.1 GCA_937860175.1 uncultured Actinomycetes bacterium | reverse complement strand
TAGATGGTGAGATTGCAGGTGCTACAGATATCTTGATTAGCTACACCTACAAGATTGCCTTTGGTTCAGGTACCCAGGATCTTGGATTAGCTAGCGCGATCTCGCTCATCATCTTCCTGCTGGTCGCATCGATCTCGCTATACAGCTTAAGAAAGTCTAAAGTTTTGGAGACCTTCGCATGAACAAGTGGCTAAGACAAGATCTATGGAGACACCTCGTAGGTACTGCAATCTGCTTATTTGCGCTGTTTCCACTGTATTTGGTGATTATCTCCTCATTTAGCTCATCCGGAAGTCTGCAGTTGAGCTCATTTCTTCCACGCGAGATTTCATTTGCAAATTACAACAAGCTCTTCAATGACCCAACAATTCCTTACCTAACTTGGGTTAAGAACTCCTTGTTGATCGCAGGCTCTGTAGCGGTGTTCTCTGTAATCATCGGAACCGCTTCGGCCTTTGCATTTAGCCGCTTAAAGTTCAAGGGTCGCAAGTTTGGAATTCAATTATTGCTTTTGGTGCAAATGTTCCCCGCAATCCTTGCGATCTCTGCGGTGTATGTGATCATGGAACGTGTTTATAACTTTGCTCCCGAAATTGGTTTAGGAACACAACCTGGTCTGCTCTTGGTTTATTTAGGTGGTGCCATGGGCGTAAACATCTGGTTGCTTAAAGGTTTTGTGGATTCAATTCCAGCAGAGCTAGATGAGGCGGCCAAGATTGATGGCGCATCAGAGGTTCAGACCTTCTGGTTGATCTTTGTTCCACTTGCAGCACCGGTGTTAGCTGTTGTTGCACTTTTGAGCTTTATCGGAACCTTCAATGAGTTTATTTTGGCTCGCTTGTTCTTAGTCGATATGGAAAGTCGCACAGTGGCTGTCGGTTTGCAGCAATTCATCGGTGGCCAATACTCACAAAACTGGGGTCCATTTGCCGCAGGTTCAATCCTTGCCTCAATTCCGATTGTCATCATCTTCTTGTCTCTGCAAAAGTACATCGTGAGCGGATTAACGGCAGGTTCGGTTAAGGGCTAATGCGCACCAAAAGAGTTAGCTCTGTTGTTGCACTACTTGCCTGTTTAGTTTTTGCAACTAGCGCGGTAGCTGCAACCCCATCGCCTAAGGCAGATCAGGTAGGTCTCTCAAAAGATCTGATTTACTTTGTTTTTCCCGATCGTTATCTCAACGGAGATACCAGCAATGACAAGTTCGCCGGGTACGACCCACGCGATACCGCTTTTTTCCATGGTGGCGATCTCAAAGGGTTAACTGGAACATGTGCTGCAGGCGATAATGGTTTGGCTCGCATCAAGAAGCTTGGCTTCACCGCGGTATGGGTTACACCGCTAGTTGTTCAACAAAAGCCAACACCGTACGGTGCTGGGTATCACGGCTATTGGGGTGTTGATTTCCTCAATGTTGATCCGCACCTTGGTACCAAGGAAGATATGGTGGCATTTGCTGCCTGCGCTAAAAAGCTTGGCCTGAAGCTCATCTTGGATGTTGTAACAAATCACACCGGTGATGTGATTCAGTACAAAGATAGAGAAGCATTTATTCCAACAGATATGGTCAATGCAAAAAATCCTGCTTGGCTCAACGACTTAAGTAATTATCACAACGTTGGAGATATGAATAGCTGTTGGGGTGAGGGCTCTTGCATGCAGCTTGGTGACTTCTATGGACTAGATGACATCGCTACTGAAAAACCTGTCGTCTACAACGGCTGGGCAGAGGTCTATAGCAAGTGGATTAAGGATTACGGGATTTCAGGATTTCGAGTTGATACTGCGCGCCATGTAGATGACAACTTCTTCAAGAACTGGTCTCCAC
>CALMBJ010000132.1 GCA_937860175.1 uncultured Actinomycetes bacterium | reverse complement strand
GGTAAATCCCAGCGTAAAGCTTTGATTTTGAATCGCCATAGAACGCATGCTGGCCAATAAAGCAGCAGAGGTCAGAATTGGGTGGGCATCATCAATAGTGATTGTTCCCTTAATGGGTGCAATGTCTCCCGCGATAGCCGCAAGTAAGGTTGATTTACCACAGCCATTGGGGCCAACAATTACAGTGATAGAACCGGCCGGAATTTGTTCGGAGTAATCGTAAATAATTTCGCGGCCATCTCGAACAATGGTGATCTCATCAATAGTAATCATTGAGTTCTCCAGACATTGTTTTTGAAGGTAACAAGTGCGATTAACACTGGTGCGCCTAACAACGCTGTGGCAAGGCCTATAGGAAGCTCATTAGGTTGTGCAATTGTGCGTGACAAGGTGTCTGCGACAACAACAATTAATCCACCAATGATTGCGCTATGGCGCACCAAGCTGCGATGGGCGGGCCCAAAGATAAAGCGAGCGATATGTGGCGCAGCTAAACCAATGAAGGCGATAGAGCCAACGGTGCTTACAGCACCACCTGCCAAAATTGATAACCCAATTAATGCCAGCAAGCGAATTCGAGCAACATTTACACCTAGGTGAAAGGCGGTGGCATCTCCTAATGAGAGCCGATCTAATGAAGGTGCAATCTGCCAGGCAATTACTAAACCAATTACCGTTGTTATCGCGATGCCAATCAAATTGTCAGAGGTAATCAAGGCAAGTGAGCCAAAGCTCCAGAATGAGATTGAACGCGCATCGGCGCGCGAAGCCATGGCAGATGCGATTCCGACTAGCGAGGTAAAGATTGCAGAGACTGCGATTCCAACGATGATCAAAGTAAAGGAGGAAAGCGCTCCGCGAAGTGCTGCTAGTTTAAAGGTAAGTGATGTTGTAAGAAGCGCGCCAACTGTTCCGCTAGCAATCGCGCCGATTGTGCCGACCTCGACCAAACCAGAGCTAATCGCAAGGACCGCGCCAAAGGCTGCACCTGCCGCTGTTCCCAAAATTGCAGGTTCTGCTACTGCGTTGTTGCAGGCACCTTGAGCGAGCAATCCCGCAACACCCAGGGCTGCACCAACAATTACCGCAGCGGTTACACGTGGAAATCTGATCTGCCACAAAATCTCATTGCTGCCTGGGTTGATTAAAGCTGACCAGAAAGAGTCGATCTGTGTTGCCCCCACATACAAAGAGCTTAGAAAGGCTGCTACCAAAAGCGCCGTTGGTAGCCACTTTTTCATGGAGCAACCTTACTTAAGGCCACAGCTAGAGCTTCAACTAAGGCAGGTGTTCTAGGACCAAAGGACAACAAGAGCGAATCATCAACATCAATGATCGCCGAGCTCTTTCCCGCCTTGGTCTGTGCAACACCTGGCAGTTTTAACAATCCTTCTACCTGTCTCTTATACACA
>CALMBJ010000131.1 GCA_937860175.1 uncultured Actinomycetes bacterium | reverse complement strand
ACAGAGTAGATCGTCGGCAGCGTCAGATGTGTATAAGAGACAGATGATGAACTGTTTGCAGGTACCTTTGATTACCGAATTGATCGAGTGACGGTCACGGTTATGAAGGATGTTGTAACTCAAGTTAACGTCGGCTAACTAACCCGCTTCGTCGGGAAATTTTAACTTTGCTCAAGTATTCTTCGAGCCTGAACAAGGGGGAAGAATGAAGCCAGAGACAAAACTCGGAGCACAGCTACAGGTATTTAACAGAATCGCCGGTGCCACGCACTTGGTGCAGGCCACCGTGCTGCTCTTTATTTTAAATGCCGAGACCACGATTCCGGTTGTCACTCGCTTCTTCGATGAAACACCAGATGGCATTCGCCCAGTTAGCGAGACTCTCTTTGAGTTTCCAATTGCCTTGATCGCACCGATCTTTCTCTTCTTATCGGCCTTTGCTCACCTTCTGATCTCATCATCCTTCTATGTTCAACGCTATGAGGCGAATATCCACAAGGGTATTAACCCAGTGCGCTGGTGGGAGTATGCATTTAGCTCTTCACTAATGCTGGTTGTGCTTTTGATGCTTGGTGGATTGATTGAGCTCTCTACAGTTGTCTTTGTCTTTACCCTTAACTTCATCATGAACCTAATGGGTCTGATGATGGAAAAGTACAACCAGCTAACAGACAAGACCAGCTGGCTACCATTTAACATCGGTGTTCTTGCAGGCATCGTGCCTTGGATTTTGGGTGCGCTGTACTTCTGGGTTTCAACCAGCAATATCGCCGATGCGATTCCGGTTTATGCACAATTTGGATTCTTACTTACCTTCCTGTTCTTTAACAGCTTTGCAATCAATATGTGGCTGCAGTACAAGAAGGTTGGAAAGTGGAAGGATTACGCCTACGGAGAGAAGGCTTACATTGTGCTTAGCCTTGTATCAAAGTCAGCGTTGGGCTGGATTATCGTTCTAGGTACTTTGGGGATCTAAAGAGGTAATAGACCCTGCAGTGATGCCGTAGTTAATCGGCGATAACCACCGTACTGTGTCTGTATGAAGCACATCAGAAGGATTCCGCAAAGCATTTTGGGTTTGGCCCTGATCTTTACGGGGGTCAGTCATCTGACAACTCGTCGCCTTGAGTTTCAGGCGCAGGTGCCAGATCAACTGCAGCAATGGGCAAATGAGGTTGTGCTGATCTCTGGTGTGGTTGAGATTGCACTGGGTGTTGGGCTTTTGGTGTTGTGGAAGTTCCGGGTAATCATTGGTTGGCTGACTGCGATCTTCTTTGTTGCAATCTTCTGGGGAAATATCTCGCAGTTTGTTAATGGGGTAGATGCATTTGGTTTAGATACCGGTGCAGAGCGATTTGTGCGATTGCTGTTTCAACCGGTACTGGTGATCTGGGCATTGCTGAGCACAGGTGCATGGGGCTTTTGGCGCAGGAAGCCGGCAGAGCCGCTAAAGATCGATTTAGAAGAGGACACTATCTACGGATAGTTAACCCGCTGGATTAATAACCAGCAGTTTGCCGCTATCGGTAGTAGCGATGATTGAGCCCTCTTTACTTATATCTAAATCGCGGATGCGTTCATTAACGTTAACGGTTTGCATCTGGCCGACAACCCGCTTGTTTTGCATCTGAATAAAGATTAAAGACTCTTCGCGCAGAGTGCCCATAACAATTGCTGATGACCATTGGCCCCAAGCAGAGTTTGCCGGAAGTTGAATTAACTCTGTTGGTGCAACTGATGGAACCCAATAGGTAAGCGGTTTTCTAAAGCCGTTGTGGCTTTCTGGGTTGGTAGGTTTTACATAATCACCAAAGCTATAGCGCTCACCGTAGGTAACTGTGGGCCAGCCGTAATCGATTCCTTGTTGAATCAGGTTTAACTCATCGCCACCACGTGGGCCGTGTTCAGAGGTGTAGAGATCTTTACCAATCAACAAGATGCCTTGCGCATTTCTGTGGCCAGATGAAATTTGGGTGATCTTGTTTGAGCTAATTTGCATGACGGTGCCAAGGTTTCCGCGCTTTGCTTTATCGCCAATTTGCGGATATCCGAGGTCGCCAATTGTTAGGTAAACACTCTTTGAGTCGATGACCTCCATGCGGCCGGCTGCATGTTGTACCGCTCCAACTGGAACACATGGGTTGGATTGAAACCACAACTTTCCGCGCTTAAGTGAAGGTTTTGCAGCAAAGCTTGCTTGATATGAGTGCACAACAACGGTTACACAATCACGTTCACGGTTGTAGCGCGGGTATGAGATCAGCAGTTGTGCGGTATCTGCGGTTTGGTTAAGGACTGCAATATCGGTGATTGCAAAGCGGCTGTCGTTTAATCGCTCACTTGATGCGCCGGCACGACCGATAGTTGTTTGCTTTTGGGTTGTTAAGTCATAAAGAAAAAGGGTTAAGCCAGTTGCTCCGCCACCAAGTAACAAGCGACCATCTGCAAGTCGTGCAAGGGCTGCGCCACGTTCTCCATTAGAGCCACGTACTTGTGCAGTTGGTGTGTCGATACTCTGAACGCGTAGTTCAATCTTTGGCAGCTCTGCAGCGTTTGCTGGCAGAGTCGAGGCAAGCATCAGAATCGCTGTAGCTAGTATCCCTTTTCGCATTGTGAAAGATTATCCAAGGTTGAGATAACCCTCTAGGTCAGATCAGGCAGAGTTCCTGAGTGTTCCCAGTGAATGTCGCGGTTGAAGAGGCGAGCCAGCAATTGCGCCTGTACCGTTTTCTCATGAAGAAGTTACTGGCCTTGGTTGTCGCATTTGTTTTTATGGGCTCTGGTGTGGCGGTTGCTCATCAACCAGTCTTTCTTCTTAACTCAGATACAACACCTGCCAAGGGTCCGTTGCTAGTAGATGGAACTGTTTCATTTGCAGTTCGAGCAGCCTTTACTCGAGCAGGGGAGAAGAAAGCCTTTCGCGCACAGTTTAAAGAGGGCGATGCGATAGAGGTTCAGTACTTAATCGTTGATAAGCGACCAGAAAATGCGCTGCGAACAAACCAGCTACCAAGTGTTGTTATTACAGGTCCTGGTGGTTTCAGAATCACGATGAGAATCAATGAGCGCACTAAGTTTTATGAGAAGTATGGAAGAACTAATTACTTGTACCTTGCGCGCAATAGTGCGGTAGCTAAGGCTGGTATCTATAACTTTGTCATTACCGCTCGGGCAAAATCTGAGATCACAGTTGCAGTCGGCGACAAGGAGATTCCAGGAGAGGTAGTTCGCGGGCCAGCACCGGTGGCAACTCCAACACCTGCTGCTACACCAACACCAACTCCAACACCGGTTGTTACACCGACTCCAACACCGACTCCTACGCCAACTGTTACTGGCTACACAATGGCGCAGGTGAGAGCAAACAACACCGCACGTAGCTGCTGGACAGCGATCGATGGAAATGTTTATAACTTAACCAACTGGATTAGCGCACACCCCGGTGGTTCTGGTGCGATCTTGTTCCTATGCGGAACAGATGGCACAAATGCATTTAAGGCACAGCATCAAAATCAGAGCAGACCTGCAATTCGTTTGGATGCTTACCGAATCGGACCGCTTAACAGATAAAGCGTTGCTCTATCTAGTTGATTGTGAAAACTTGTCCGCTCTTTGGAATTGTCACGTACCAGTTAAGTTGATTTTCCAAACGCTCCTTTAATCCACGCTGTCCATCGGGCTCGCCATGTACAACAAAAACCTGCTGTGGACGTGGAATTGGCTTTAGCCAATCAACAAGCTCGGTGGCATCTGCGTGAACAGAGAAGCTTCCTACCTTGGCAATATGTGCATTAACCGGAATCCATTGGCCATACATCTTCAACTGCTGTCTCTTATAC
>CALMBJ010000130.1 GCA_937860175.1 uncultured Actinomycetes bacterium | reverse complement strand
CACTCGGGTGTTGATTATGAAATGGGCGAGCCATCAGTTTCGGAAGAGGATCTTGCCGAGTACACATTGATCTCACCTGATGCGCCACACACCTTGCTTGAAAAAGTAACCCGCATGTTTAAGATTTGGGAAACTGAACCAGATATTTCAAAGGAAGAGTTAGCGCAGATTCAGTGTCCGGTACTTGTTGTTTCAGGTGATGATGACATGATTACCTTGAAGCACACACAAGAGTTATATGAGGCTTTGCCGTTAGGCCAACTTGCAGTTCTTCCTGGCACTTCACATGCATTGGTGAAGGAAAAGCCAGAGTTGTTTGTTGCATTGATGATGCAGTTTTTAGAGGATTTGAGCTTTCCAGAAACTATGGTGCCCAACCGTCGCGTAAATCCAGATGGAGCCCCCCGTCAGGATTGAACTGACGACCTGCGCATTACAAGTGCGCTGCTCTACCACTGAGCTAGAGAGGCCTGCTCTTCGAGTTACCCCGAATACAGCAGCCGTAATTATGGCAGGACAAGGCCAAATCGCAAAAACCAAGAGATCCTTTCGTTAATCCAAGGCTTAATGAGAGACTTCCCCACGTGATCAACAACTACTGGATGAGCCCCGAGACAACCTCAATTAACCGTTTGCCGATGCTCAATATTGAGCACTTTGAGCAGATCTCTTTAGATGGCACCTGGCGTTTCCAGCTGCTGCATAAGCCAACGGAGAAGCTAGGTAAGCGATGGGCATCGATTCCGGTTCCAGGTTTGTGGACGATGCAAGAGCCATCGGATCTCTTTTGGGATAAGCCAATTTATACAAATGTGCAGATGCCATTTAGTGAACAGCCTCCATTTGTGCCAGAAGAAAATCCAACTGGTGTGTACGAGCGAGATTTTGAAATTCCAAAGAGCTGGTCTGGCAAGAGAGTTGTGTTGCACCTTGGTGGATATGAATCAGTTGCACTTATTTATATCAACGGTGTTGAGGTTGGTTTAACCAAGGATTCTCGTCTTGCCGCAGAATTTGATGTTACAAACTTTGTAAAGAGCGGCAACAATGTTGTTCGAATCGATGTCACCAAGTGGTCTGATGCAACCTTTATTGAGGACCAAGACCAATGGTGGCATGGTGGAATTACCCGTTCAGTTAAGTTGTATGCAACTAACAAGGTGTTCATCGAAAAGTTTGCAGCGATTGCAGGGTTAGAAAAAGATTTAACAACCGGAACCTTGAATGTTCGCGCGCAGATTTCATCAATTGAAAATGAATCAACTGATGGTTACTCGCTACACATGAGTATCCGCGAACTTGCCAAGCAAAAGAGCGCAACTATTTCGCAAACCCTGAAGACATTTGTGCCACCGATCTGGACCGAAACTCCAGAAGAGGTAGCAATTGCTGCTCGTGATTTCTTCCACGCAAAGTTCTGGAATGGAAACCTTCCAAAATCTGCTCAAACCGCGGTTTCAATCATGGAGCCACCTCCGATGGGAGAGGTAGTTCTTTCGACCAAGCTGGCAAAAATCAAAGCCTGGTCTGCAGAAGAGCCCAACCTGTACACCTTAGATATTGAGCTTCGTAACCCAGAAGGTGCGGTTATTGAGGTTTCACAGCAACGTATTGGTTTCCGTTCGATTGTTATTAAGGGACAGGATTTCTTGGTTAACGGTCAGCCAATCATGTTCTACGGAATCAACCGCCATGACTTCAATAGATATACCGGTCGCGCACTAACCCGCGATGACATGCGTCAGGATTTGTTAGAACTTAAGCGTTGGAACTTCAACGCTGTGCGCACATCGCATTACCCAAATGATGCAGCTTTCCTAGATCTATGTGATGAGCTGGGCTTCTACGTAATCGGTGAAGCAAATATCGAGTCACATGCATTTATTAACTCATTGTGCAATGACACCCGTTACCTAACCGCATTTGTAGATCGCATTGGTCGTATGGTGCAGCGCGATATTCATCATCCATCTGTTGTTATGTGGTCTCTCGGAAATGAATCTGGTGCAGGTAGCAACCATGAAGCAGCGGCTGCATTTGCTCGCAGCTTTGATCCATCACGTCCATTGCATTACGAGGGTGGAATCCGTGGAAACTGGATGGGTAGCCATTCACTGACAGATGTAATTGCACCGATGTACCCATCGATCAATGCGATCAAGGAGTATGCAAAATCTGCCAAAGCTGATCGTCCATTAATTATGTGCGAGTACTCGCACGCGATGGGTAACAGCAACGGCACCTTGGCTGAGTACTGGGAAGCGATTGAAGCAACACGTGGTTTGCAAGGTGGATTTATCTGGGAGATGTGGGATCACGGTCCTGTTCAAACTCTGGCAGATGGCACCAAGCGCAACGCATACGGTGGCGATTACGGCGAAGAAAAGCATGATGGCAACTTCTGCTGCGATGGAATGGTTTTCCCAGATCGCACAGCTAAGCCTGCAATGCATGAATTTAAGGCACTTGCCGCACCTGTAACCATTACCGCGGTTAAGGCTGCAACCGGCCAATTTAAGGTGTTTAACAAGCATTTCTTTAAGGATCTCAGTGAGTACCAGTTGCAGTGGAACATCACCTGCGATGGCGAGATTGTTGATAGCGGAGTTGTAAAGCTTCCTAAGGTGGCACCACGAAAGTTTGCCAGCTTTAAGGTCAGTTCAAGGAAGTTAGCTAAGGGAACATCTCGCGGAGAGCGTTTCATTAACTTCTCACTTGT
>CALMBJ010000129.1 GCA_937860175.1 uncultured Actinomycetes bacterium | reverse complement strand
GCCTGTCTCGTGGGCTCGGAGATGTGTATAAGAGACAGTCCCATGACTCACCGAAGTGAATATTGTGGTGAGCGGCAAAGTCGTACTTCTTAGATGATCCCACCAACATGGTCACACATGAAGGGGAGTAGTTGAGTCGCTTAACTGAAAGTGGAGTCTTACCCAGCAAATCCCGCCATGCAACAGGTAGATCTGGATTCAAAATAATCGCATCGCATTCGATACGTTGACCATCCTCTGTGATGACAGCTTTGGCACGACCATTTTGGACATCAACCTTTGACACAGTTGTGTTGTACTTAAACTCAACACCATGCTTTTGCGCAGCCGCTGCCATCGCACGTGGAACTGCGTGCATTCCGCCCTTAGGGAAAAACACACCGTTGACTGAATCCATGTAGGCAATGACGGCATAAATCGCTAGAGCTTGCTGCGGGCTAACACCTGCGTACATCGCCTGAAATGAGTACACCTTTTGCAGACGTGGATCCTTCATGAACTGATTCACCTTTGGCGATAACCTGCGGAAACCACCCAAGGCAATCAGACGTGCAAGGTTAGGTGTTAGCAAGTTAAATGGTGAATCAATGTTGCGATCAATAAAGTCATTCATCTCATACTTGTACAACTTGGTCACAAAATCTACGTAACGGGCATATCCAGCGGCCTCTTCTGGACTGATCTTCTCTGCAATTTCAGCTTCCATCTGCTGTGTATTTGCATGAACATCTAACTGTGAACCATCTGCGTAATATGCACGATACAAAGGTGAAACCGGCATCAATTCAACCCAGTCCTTCATATCTTCACCGACGCAGCTAAATGCATCCTGAATCAAAGAAGGCATTGTTAAAACAGTTGGACCGGTATCAAATGAGTATCCATCTTTCTTTAACAAACCACTTCGACCACCAGGAACTGATTCACGTTCAATCACAGTGACCTTACGACCAGCACCTGCTAAGCGCAGCGCAGCACTTAAGCCGGCATAACCTGCGCCAACGATGACAACATGGTCTGTGGGTCCCTTTACGCGAGCTGGCATTTAAGCACTCCTTTTTGTTGCGATGTTGGCAAGCTCGACGAGCAAAGCCTTTCCATCGTTGGTGAAAATTGAAGACTCAGCTGCGGTTAGCGCAGCATCTGTCAGTTTTTCAATCGTTGATTCAAGCTCAGCGCGAGCACCAGTTGACTCAATAATCTCTTGTAGTACTGCAACGCCTTGCGCATCTAGATCTGGGCGACCAAAGTACTTCTTAAAGCTTTCAAGCTGAGCAGGGGATTGGCGCTCATGCGTCATAGCGATCAACACTGTGCGCTTTCCCTCACGAAGATCATCACCTGCTGGTTTGCCAGTTACAGATGGATCTCCAAAGACACCTAAAAGATCATCGCGAAGCTGGAACGCCTCACCTAATGGCAAGCCATATGCAGATAAGGCTGCATAAGTATCGTAACTCGGTTGCATGCTTAATGCAGCGCCAAGATGCAATGGACGTTCAATTGTGTACTTACCTGATTTGTATCGAGCGATCTTCATGGAACGTTCGGTGCTGGTATTTTTCTGAGTCTGCTCATGGATATCCAAGAACTGTCCAGCCATTAACTCAACACGCATCTCGTTGTACAAAGGAATCAATCGCGCATACTGTTCAGTCGTTATGCCAGAGCTATTGAGCATTTGATCTGACCAGACCAAAGCTAGATCACCTAGCAAGACCGCTGCTGACAAACCATATTGCGGTGCGAAACCATCTAATTGATCCTGCACATGGATTGATTCAAAGTGGCGATGAATCGAAGGCTTTCCTCTGCGAGTATCAGAACCATCCATCAAATCATCATGAATCAATGCACATGCTTGCAGTAGTTCAAGGGCTGCCATTGCACGGATCATTGGTATTTCAATGACACCACCTGCTGCAGCAAAACCTGCGTAAGCAAACAAGGGACGAAGACGTTTTCCACTATCTAGCAAGAAGGAGCTCAACGAGTCGGAAACAGGGGAAAGGTCTGATGAGATCGAATTCAGATATGCACTTTCTCGGTTGATAAAGATGCCTAGCTCTTCCTCAACGGCGCTTCGTACGCTCTGTAATGTTGCCTTCGGCTCTGAACTCACGCGGTAACGGTACCCTCACTCCGTGGTATCTCGCACTTCTTACTCATTCGAGTTCTTCCCTCCAAAGGATGTTGAGGGTGAAGATCGGCTGTGGGCTGCCATTGATGGGCTCAATCAATCGCCCCAGACTTTGTTTCTGTCACATATGGTGCAGGTGGCTCCACCCGAGATCGCTCCATTCGAATCGCTCGAGAAATCACACAACGCACCGGAATCTCAACGGTTGCACATTTAACCTGTGTTGGGTCAACCCGCGATGAATTGATCGCCATTTTGCACAGTTATAAAGAAGCAGGAATCAAAAGCTGTCTCTTATACACATCTGACGCTGCCGACGATCTACTCTGTGTAG
>CALMBJ010000128.1 GCA_937860175.1 uncultured Actinomycetes bacterium | reverse complement strand
GGCACCAATGCAGAGTTTGCAAATGTTGCACCGCGTGTATTGATCGCGTTGATTAGTGACTTACGAGTTGGACGTGGACCAGCTGCCTTGAGCGCCTGAGCGGTCATGAAAGCTGTGTTCATTCCTAGAAGTACGTTGAGATCAAAAGGTGATCCAGGTACTGCCTTGGCGTAGATATCGGAGAAGAACTTTACGTACTCATCCTTCATATCATTTGTCGCTGGAACTGGTGAGAAACCAATTGCATTAGTCAACACCGCTGCTGGAACTCCAGTAGCTCTAATAGTTGTTGCATCTCCACCAACTGATCCAAGGATCCACTGTGGTGCGTAGCGAAGTTGAGCTGCTGTTCCAAGCATTGCAGATGTTGCACTTGAAACACCGAAGAGGATTACTACATCTACTTCAGCTGCTCTAAAACGTGTGATCCAGCCTGCTGCTGCAGTTGCTGATTGTGAACCTGATGCGTATGGCACACGAACTGCAAAGTTGATTCCTGCAGTTCTGAAACCAGCTAGTGCATCTGTTCCGAAGTCATCATCCTGGTATAGAAGACCAATCTTCTTACCAGCAAAGTTTTCCTTGATGTACTCACCCATGATCTTTGCTTCCATGATGTAGGAAGGAAGAACTGTGTATGTAGTTGGGTACTTTCGCTTGTCTGCGAATCCACTAAATCCTGTGTTTACAAAGAGAACAGGGATTCCACGGCGACCTGGGTTAACAGATGAAGCAACCGCCTTAACATTTGCAGTACCTAGAGGAGCAAGCAGAGCCATGACTCTATCCTTGAGGATTAGTTCATTTGTCTTTGCTACCGCTTCAGTTGGAACGTAACGATCATCCTTTACAACCAAGGTGACCTTACGTCCATTGATTCCACCATTTGCATTGAGGTAATCAAAGTATGCCTTTGCTGCACCTGGAATCTTGTTGTAGCCAAGTGATGCTGTACCAGTTAGAGGAAGAGTCATTCCAAGTTTGATCTCTGAAGAACTGACTCCAACCTCTGACGCTTGCGCAGGAATTGCTGTTGCAGCCAATCCAACTATCGCCAGTACCGCTGAAGCTGTAATCAGCTTGCGACGGTTAAGTGCTTTCATGTGTTTCCTTCCATCGAGGGTTTTGTCCGAGATTACTGTATTTACTTGTGTGTACTACCCAGTAATGCTTCATGTTTAGCCTTACGAGCGCGATGTTGCTCGACAGGCCCGTTTGGAACAAAGAGAACGGTCAGAATCAACAGCCCGCTCACGATCAAGCCAGGCAGATTGGTCGTAACGCTCTCTGAAGTACCAAGTCTGTGCGCAATTACATCAGCAATCTCAGGAATAATCACTAGTACGAAGGCACCAACAATTACCCCGCCAAGGGTGGTGATTCCAGCCAAAACCGCTCCTGTGAGCAGGGCAAATGAGAGTGAAAGTGGGAAGGCGCTTGGCGGGACGGTGCCGATCGTCATCGCGAGCAAGGCTCCAGCAAGACCGGCAATTCCGGCGCTGACTGTGAAGGCCAAAACCTTAGAACGGGCTGTATTGATTCCCGCTAGTTGAGCTGCAACCTCGTGACCACGGCCAGCTCTCCATGAACGTCCATACCGTGAACCCAAAATGTTTTTAACTACCCACATAGACATGAGCGCAGCCAATGCCGCGATCCAGAAAAACCATCTGTACTGAGTGAAATCTTCACCTAAAGATAATGGCGGGAATCCAACATCAAAGAT
>CALMBJ010000127.1 GCA_937860175.1 uncultured Actinomycetes bacterium | reverse complement strand
GGTTAACAACTCAGCAGGAGCGGTGGCACAGACAGCAACGGTTCGCTACTACACAAACTTTTCAACTCTCGGAGTTGTCGCTGTAGTTGTAAGCGGTCCATCATCTAACCCAGGAGATGCGCTGGTTCCACAGAAGCCTCAAGTAACTCCGATCCCAACAGTTACCGTCACAGTTACTCCAACACCTGTCGCTAACAATTAACTCACCATGCTTACCCGCCAGATTTCAGTCGCAACTCCAATCTTTCTGCTCATCTTTGTGATTCAGGAAGCGGTGATCGCTCAATTCAGATTACCTGGTGGGGGATTCTCAATCTTGATGATCTTTGCTTTAACGTGGGCGGTTTTGAGTCATCCAGAAGTTGCAGCGGTCATTGGCTTTTCAGCCGGAATCTTGATGGATCTTTCGCAAAGTGCAAGCGGTCCATTTGGTCAGTGGACTCTCATCATGTTGCTTGCAGGTTACGCGATTTCATATATCGGTTATGGCGATGACAATATCCATGCAAATGCAATTGGAATCGTTTTCTTTGTCGTAGTTGCAAACTTCTTTGTTGAGATCGCTTATTTGATATCTGGTGCTCTCTTGGGAGTATCAACAGGTGCATTTAGTCAGATTGTGATCACATTGCTCGGTATGAGCATCTGGGCACTTTTAGTTTCACCAATCATGCTTCCGGTCTTTACCCGTCTTCACGCGTTAATCTTTGATTCAAGGTCTTCGATATGAACAGTAGATCCCGTTTAGCTCTTCTTGTCGTTCAGATTTTGATTGTCTCTCTAATGGCCGCCCTTTTCGGACGCCTTTTTTACTTACAGGTGGCAGCCGGCCCTAAGTACAAAGATGCTGCTTTAAGCATTCAAAGCCGTGATGTTGTGGCACCTGCCACCCGTGGATTAATCGTTGATGGCTTTGGTGTGCCATTAGCTATGAATAAGCCTGGTTTAGCGATCACAATTGACCGTATCGAGATCGACAAGCTTGAAGATCAAGGCGTTGGTGTCATGAAGCGCCTTGCAAAGTTACTTGATCTTAATTATCGAGATATCTACCAAAACACCCGCTTGTGTGGAGAGTTACCAAAGGGGCAGAAGGCTGGATGTTGGCAGGGCTCTAGGTATCAACCAATTCCAATTACAAAATCTGCAGACCCAGATATTGCATTGCAGATTGTTGAGCGCTCTGACTCTTTCCCAGGAGTCGATGCTCAGCCGATCGCGATTAGAAACTACCCAAGTTATGTAGATGTAAACGCTGCACATGTTCTTGGTTATGTGGGTCCACTTACCGAAACAGATCTATTAAAGGGAAATGGCAAGCAGTACTTCCGAAGCGAAAGTATTGGTAAGTCTGGGCTTGAGATTCAGTACGACTCATTTTTGCGTGGTGAGCCAGGAATCAGAACAGTAATCGTGGATCGAAAAGAGTCGATTACTCGCGAAAGTCAGAACACGCAGCCGGTAGCAGGTAATCACCTGGTAACTAGCCTTGATGTTCGACTACAAGCCGCTGCTGAAAAAGCACTTAAGGATGCGGTGCTGCGTGGCCGTGCAAATGGATTTACCTCTGATTCAGGTGCTGCAGTTGTTATGGATATTAAAACCGGAAGAGTTCTGGCACTTGCCTCATATCCAACCTACGATCCAAATGCCTGGGAAAAGGGATTAACAGTTCAACAGGCAGAGGATTTGTTCAGCGAGAAAAAATCTGTTCCAGCACTCAACCGCGCGTTGCAAGGTTTGTTCGCACCTGCCTCAACATTTAAGGTCGTATCTCTGCTGGCAGCTGAAAGTGCAGGGTATGACTTGAAGGCCAACTACAAGTGTCCTTCACAGG
>CALMBJ010000126.1 GCA_937860175.1 uncultured Actinomycetes bacterium | reverse complement strand
GACAAATTTCCTGCACCAACTTCAATCGCCTCATATGTACCTTCTACTCCGCAATACTCATAGGCGATAGTGTGAAGAAGTGGGCTCAGCGAATGATTGATTGGCGAACCCAGAACAGCAGCGTTAATCATTCGAAAACACCAGCCTTGCGATTCTCTGTGTAAATCGCCTTCCATCTATTGAACTCATCGAAGTTTGATGTGTAGCGAGTATCACCAGGTGCAACGGTGATGAAGTAGAGCCAATCTCCAGGTGCTGGCTCCAAAGCGGCTTTGATCGCATCAGCACCAGGATTACAAATGGGACCGGGAGGAAGTCCATATCTGCGGTAGGTGTTGTAAGGCGAGTTCACCATTGTTGATTTACGACTGAGGAAGATATCTCCCCTAGCCTGCATAATGTAGTGAACCGTTGAATCCATCTGCAGGGGCATCCCAATCTTTAGACGATTATAGATAACCCTTGATACCCGTGTGAAATCCTCGGTTACTCCCTCAGCTTGAATAATCGATGCGATCGTTAACAGCTGTTGTGGTGAGAACTGCGCACTTCCTTGCAGCAACTTTTTCGCATATCTGTCTTCACTGAATCTATCGACAAGACGCTGCGCAGCAACAGCTGCTGTTGTGCCATCTGGAAAAGAGTACTGCGCCGGAAAGAGTAAGCCCTCACTACTAGAAAATCCTTGCGGCAATTTAAGCGAGGAGAAGGCTGACTTAACTTCAGTAGAGGAGAAACCAAATTTGAGGAAACTGCTTTGTATCTCACTCCTCCAGGCCCCTTCGTTAATCCTTATCAAGTTTGGGATACGTTCTGGATCTAACAATTGTTCCAGCGCTTGCCGTGCCGAGATTTGAAGAGATAAGCGATGACCACCAGGTGCGATCTTTTGAGATCTTGAATCAGCTACCGCGACTCGAAAAAATGCTTGTGCAGATTTCACCACATCTGCTTCGTACAAAATAACCGCGATCTCAGATCCTGTTGCGCCCGATGGGATCTCTATTGTGATCTCTTCTCGACCCGCTACCGAGCTAACTGTTTGATAATCAGGTGCCGATGAGGAGCCAGAACGAAGTGAAAATAGAGAGAGCGTGAACAAGGCAATAATTATGCCTGCAATCGCCAGCCGACGAATCTCCTTCATTTCCCACTCTTTTGCAGTTCGATACCAAACTCCAAAATGGCAACGGCGGCTGCCATATCAATAGCGGCTTTAGAGTCCTTAGCGTTTTTACCAGCCTCTCGAAGGTTGCGAGCAGCACTAACTGTTGACATACGTTCATCAACCATGACTATCTCAACATCGGTTAACTCCGCTAACTTCTGAGCAAACTCCTGCGCCTTTGCCGATGCCGAGCCCGTACTCCCACTTAGTAATGCAGGTTTTCCAACAAAGATTTGAATTGGATCTATCTCATCAAAGATCGCAACAATAGATTTAAAGAGGTTCTTGTCCGTTGCCTTCAAGGTTATATACGGTGAGGAGAGGATGGAGTCAGGGTCACTGATTGCAACGCCTATACGTGCATCACCATAATCAAAGGCGATACGGCGTCCTCGTTGCATTTTCTATCCAAGCAAAGACTGTGAAATAGCGGCGATCGCATCTAATGATGAAGCGGGGTTAGTTCCTCCACCTTGAGCGAAATCATCCTTGCCACCACCACCGCCTCCAAGGACGGTGGAACCGATCTTTACCAATGCGCCAGCCTTGACACCCTTTGCTCTTGCCTCGTCACTGACTGCGACAACCAAAACTGGTTTACCATCGTTGTTGCTAAGAAGTACGACTACCGAATTAGAGTGCTGGGACCTTAAGTCAATCGCAATTTTGCGAAGATCATCACCTGATACGCCATCTGACATTACAGAAGCTATGAAGGTAAAGCCGTTTACATTTGTGGCAGATTTAGAAAGATCTCCAGCTTGAGATAAGGCTTGCGCCGATCTAATCGAAGCTAGCTCCCTTTCAATCTCTTTCATCTTGTTCAACATATCTGAAATCCGCTCAGGCAGCTCTTCGGTACGGGCACCCTTGATGAGATCGGTTAAGGAGTTAAGCAAAATATGCTCACGTGCAAGGAAACGGTAGGCATCTACTCCTACCAAAGCCTCAACACGTCTAACTCCCGCACCAATTGAAGATTCTCCCAACAGCTTTACAACACCTAACTGGCCCGAGCGAGAGACGTGGGTGCCACCGCATAGTTCACGTGCCCAATCTCCAACACTTACCACTCGAACAACATCACCATACTTCTCGCCGAATAGAGCCATGGCTCCTAGCTCTTTGGCCTTTGCCTGAGACATGCTCTCTGCGGTTACTTCCAGATTATCTAGCAACAATGTATTTACTCGAGATTCCACATCATTCAAAACAGATGCTGAGACCGCACCAGTTGCAGGGAAATCAAAGCGGAACCGACCAGGAGAGTTCTCCGAGCCTGCCTGTGTAGCGGTTTCTCCTAAGATTTCTCGGAAAGCTTTGTGAACCATGTGGGTAGCTGTGTGTGCACGTGAAATAGCCGAACGACGCTCTGCGTCAATCTCTGCGAGTGCATCTGAGCCAACTTCTACACTGCCATTTAAAACGCGACCACGGTGAACAGAGACTCCAGGTACTGGCGACTGCACATCATCAATTTCAATTACCGAGCCGTTGCTCAAGGTAATACGGCCACCATCTGCTAACTGCCCTCCACCTTCGGCGTAGAAAGGTGTTCGATTGAGAATGATCTCTACATCATCGCCTGCAGATGCAGCTGAAACACCTACCCCATCTACAAGAATTCCAGTCAACTTAGATTCAGAGGAGACATCTGTGTAACCCAGAAACTCTGTTTTTCCACTCTTATCTGCAATCGCGCGATAAACAGAGACATCTGTGTGACCTGATTTTTTAGCCTTAGCATCAGCTTTTGCGCGATCCTTTTGCTCCTTCATCAGGCGACGGAAGCCATCCTCATCAACATTAAGACCCTCTTCACGTGCCATTTCAAGGGTTAAATCAAATGGGAAACCGTATGTGTCATGCAGCTTGAATACATCTTCACCAGCCAAAACATTGCTCTTACTCTTCTTAAGCGCTGTCGATGCTAAATCAAATATCTGTGTTCCGCTCTTGAGAGTCTGAAGGAAACTCTCTTCTTCAGATGCACTGACAGCCAAAATACGGTTCTTATCCGAAACAAGTTCAGGGTATTGAGCTCCCATAGCGCCAATGGCTGCAACGGTGAGTTCGGACATGATCGGATCCATTGAACCCAGAAGGCGCATATTGCGAATAGTTCGTCGCATCATTCTGCGAAGAACATATCCGCGTCCCTCGTTACCGGGGGTAACTCCGTCACCGATCAACATCGCTGATGTTCGAGCATGGTCTGCAATAACACGTAATGAAACATCGGATTTCTCAGATGATCCATACTTAATTCCGGTTAGCTCAGATGCACGATTTAAAATCTGCATCGTAGTATCAATTTCGTAAATATTTTCAACACCTTGCAAAAGAGCAGCTGTGCGCTCAAGACCTAATCCAGTATCAATACTTTTGGCAGGAAGCTCTCCCAGGATCGGATAACCATCCTTGCCGCCACCTGCACCACGTTCATTTTGCATGAAAACCAGGTTCCATATTTCGAGGTAACGGTTTTCATCTGCAATGGGGCCACCTTCAACACCATATGCCGGACCACGATCGTAATAAATCTCTGAACAAGGACCACATGGCCCTGGAACTCCCATGGACCAAAAATTATCGGCCATATCTCGACGTTGAATTCGCTCCTTGGGAACGCCAATCTGCTTATGCCAAATATCTGCCGCTTCATCATCATCAAGGTAGACAGTTACCCACAACTTTTCCTCTGGGAAGCCGTAACCACCGTCAGCGATAGGTCGAGTTAACAACTCCCAAGCAAGTGCGATCGCACCCTCTTTAAAGTAATCCCCAAAAGAAAAGTTTCCGCACATCTGAAAGAAGGATGCGTGACGGGTTGTTTTACCTACTTCGTCAATATCCAAGGTGCGAACACATTTTTGAACAGATGTGGCGCGCTTATACGGAGGGGTTACCTCACCAAGAAAGTATGGCTTGAATGGAACCATTCCAGCATTGACTAGCAATAGGTTTGGATCATCTGCAATCAAAGATGCAGAAGGTACAACTGTATGGGTTAACCCCTGACGGTTGTCAGATTCAAAGAAGCGCAGCCAGCGCGAACGGATCTCGGCGGATTCCACAGGTTAGATTCACTCAGCCTTCTTCTTCTTTGAACGACCTTTATTCATTTGCGCCGCTGAAAGCAGAGCTCCTGCAACCTTGACCGCAGAGCCATTTTTATTTATGAAACCTTGAGTTGCTTCGCTAACTTTGTCGCTCATCTCTTCAATATTCTTGGTGACACGGTTGATGCTGTGCAGCGGACCGTTGACCAATGTCACCGTTGTGTGAACCTCATCGATGAGCGGTGCCGCTTCATCAGTCAGCGCCTTGAGAGAAGCCTTCGCCTCATCGATCAAACGGCCGATGCGAATAACCACGTAAGCGATCGCGATCGCGATAACAGCTAAAGAAGATGCTGCAATTATTGTTGCAATTCCACCTGGACCCATGTTGTTAGCCTACCCGAACCATTAACTCTCTTGCGGGTTTTTTGGCTGTGGCACCCAATCAATTCCGCTCTCTTTGCGTTGAGCAGGGGTAATTGGAGTTGGCGCACCAGTAAGTGGATCTCCACCACTTGCGGTCTTAGGAAAGGCGATAACCTCTCGAATTGAATCAGATCCGGTTAGCAAAGCACATACTCGATCTAGACCCAATGCGATTCCACCATGTGGAGGTGGGCCATAGTTGAATGCTTCAAGAAGGAAGCCAAACTTGCTAGCTGCCTCTTCATCACTTAATCCGATAACTGAGAAAA
This sequence comes from uncultured Actinomycetes bacterium, assembly GCA_937860175.1. Classification (GTDB taxonomy): domain Bacteria; phylum Actinomycetota; class Actinomycetes; order Nanopelagicales; family Nanopelagicaceae; genus Planktophila. The sequence continues at coordinate 4,113 of CALMBJ010000126.1, read as the reverse complement.
CATCCTTTTGGATATTGCGATCATGAATACGGATAGATCCGCCACCTAACTCAGTACCATTCAAAACAATGTCATATGCATACGCTAAAGCCGATGCTGGATCGCTCTTGAAGGTGGATGCAAACTCAGGCTTTGGGCCTGTAAATGGGTGGTGAACCGCTGTCCAACCGCCACCATCTGTTGGCTCAAACATCGGAGCATCCACGACCCACAAAAACTCCCACTGTCCATCGGGAATTAAGTTACAACGCTTCCCGATCTCCAGACGAACCGCTCCGAGCAAGTTTAAAGAAGCCGAACGCTCTCCTGCTGCAAAGAAGATTGCATCTCCTGGTTTTGCGCCCGCAGCTGCAACTACTCCTGCAGTCTCCTTCTCTGAAAGATTCTTTGATACCGGTCCACCCAGAGTTCCGTCCTCACCCACCAAAATGTAGGCAAGACCCTTTGCTCCTCGAGCCTTAGCCCAGTCCTGCCACGCATCAAGTTCGCGACGTGCAGATGAGGCTCCACCTGGCATAACTACTGCGCCAACATATGGAGCTTGGAAAACGCGGAAATCGGTCTCACCAAAGAAAGAGGTCATATCAACCAACTGATTGCCAAAGCGAAGATCTGGCTTATCGGAGCCATAGTTACTCATCGCATCTGCGTAGGTCATTCGCTTAAGCGGAAGAGGAATATCGTAATTGACAGCCTCTTTCCAAACGCGAGCAACAATCTTTTCAGCAACAGCCAAAATATCCTCTTGATCAATAAATGACATTTCAATATCTAACTGCGTGAACTCAGGTTGCCGATCAGCACGGAAATCCTCATCTCGGAAACAACGTGCGATCTGGTAATACTTTTCCATACCTGCAACCATGAGAAGTTGCTTAAACAACTGTGGTGATTGCGGCAAGGCGTACCAAGAACCAGGCTGCAAGCGGACCGGTACTAAAAAGTCACGTGCGCCCTCCGGTGTAGATCGGGTGAGGTATGGGGTTTCGATTTCTAGAAACTTTTCATCCTCCATTACGCGACGAATAGTTGAGGTGACTTTTGAACGAAGTCTTAAATTCTGAGCTGGCTTTTCGCGGCGAAGATCAAGGTAGCGATAACGCAAACGCACCTCTTCATTGATATCGGTGTCATCACCACTATCTACTGGAAATGGTAAAGGGGCGGCTTCTGAAAGAACCACGACGGTGTCCCCCATTACCTCAATCTCACCGGTAGGAATATTGGAGTTTTCATTTCCACTTGGGCGAGCAACAACCTCGCCTGTGATGAGAAGACACCATTCGGCGCGCAAAGAACCTGCGACCTTCTCGTCGCGAATAACCACTTGGACCGAACCTGATGCATCCCGAAGGTCAATGAAAGCTACGCCACCATGATCACGTCGGCGAGATACCCAGCCAGCCAGAGTTACTGTCTGTCCTGCGTTTGATTTGCGCAGCGAACCAGCTTCATGTGTACGTAACATTGTATTTTCCTAATCCTACTTTTCGAGTGCTTCTAGCAATGAATCAATCTTAACCGAGGTTGAGACACCAGATTTCATCTCTTTCAACTCCACCGTTCCGGTAGAAATCTCTGACTCGCCCAGAACAATCACATATGTAGCACCACTCTTATCGGCACCCTTCATCGCTCCCTTAAGCGCTCGATCTCCGAAGGCAATCTCAACGGTTTTGCCCTGTGCTCGAAGAGCCGATGCAACTGTTAACGCCTGGAGTTTGGCCTCATCCCCCAACGGGATAATGAAAAGATCTGACACAAAGGCATCGGAGCCGATGACACCTTCAGCTTCAGCTGCCAAGAGCGCGCGATCAACCCCCAGCCCAAAACCAATTCCAGAAAGCGATTGGCCACCAAGTTGTTCCATTAGGCCGTCGTAACGTCCTCCGCCGCCGATCCCTGATTGCGCCCCAAGTAACTCATGAACAAACTCGAAGGTTGTTCCTGTGTAGTAATCCAAACCACGCACCATTCGAGGATTAAGAACATAAGAAATACCCAGTGCATCTAAATACTTGATAACTCTATTGAAGTGTTCTCTCGATTCATCGGTTAGGTAATCAATCAATAAAGGTGCGTTCTGCATCGCCTTCTTCATCTCATCCCGCTTATCATCAAATAGGCGAAGCGGATTTATTGCTGCGCGCGCAGCGGTTGCTTCATCTAGCTCCAGGGTGCTGATGAATTTGAGAAGATCAACTCTGTGAGCTGCACGTGATTGCAGATCTCCTAGTGATGTGATTTCAAGGCGATACTTCTTCAGGCCCAACGCCTTAAAGCCAGCATCTGCGATTGCAATAACCTCGGCGTCAATAGCTGGATCATCTAGACCTATCGCTTCAATTCCGACCTGATAGAACTGGCGATAACGTCCGGCTTGCGGGCGTTCTGCACGGAAAAACTGACCGGAGTACCAAACCTTAACCGGCAGCTGTCCGCGATCTAATCCATGTTCGATAACTGCGCGCATAACACCAGCGGTACCTTCGGGGCGAAGCGTAATTGAACGACCACCTCTATCCTCAAAGGTGTACATCTCTTTTGAAACAACATCAGTTGATTCTCCAACGCCACGTTTGAACAGCTCTGTATCCTCAAAGACGGGAAGTTCGATCAACTGATAACCAGCTCTGCTTGCTGGTGCGATTAGTGAGTCACGTACAAACTCAAATGCACTCGATCGAGGAGGTGCATACTCACTGACACCCTTAGGTGCTGAGATCTTTTGCTGAGCCATCAATACCGACCTACCAAACTCTTCAGATAAGGATTGTTCTTTTTTTCATGTGACATCGTTGTTTCTGGGCCGTGGCCTGGAAGGACTCTTAAGTGATCCGATAACGGAAGCACTTTTTTGCGCAAGCTCTCTTCCATCTCCTTTGCAGATCCAGTTGGCAAATCTGTACGACCAATCGAACCAGCAAAGAGCACATCCCCGCTGAGTAATACCTCTTGATCAACCTCAAACATGAGTGAACCACGAGTATGCCCTGGAGCATGGATAGCTTTAAAGGTAAGTCCAACGAGCTCTACGAGATCACCGTTTCGAAGTTCGAGTACCTGACTTGGTTCTAAGAACTCCATGTCAGCTACCGTTGATGAAAACTCAGCGCTCAATAACTTCTCTGGCGCGGTTAAATAAGCACGATCTTCGCTATGAATGTAGGCAGGGATTGAGTAGCCATCAGCTATCGGCTGAATAGAAAAGGTGTGATCAAGATGTCCGTGGGTTGCGATAATTGCTACCGGCTTTAGATTGTGTCTATCAAGTATCTCTTCTAACTGTCCCGAGACATCGGGCATTCCTGGATCGATGATGACGCACTCGCTATCTGGCCCAGGGGCCAGGACCCAGCAGTTTGTGGCGAACATTGGGGCGGCAAAGGAGTCGATCAGCAAAGCCATACCCCCTTTTGCACGCTCAATTGAGCCCCGATTGACGCTCGAACCATGAGACAGGGTACCTTTTGACCTACTAATCCACACTCGACCCACGCTTAGAGGGCTCAAATCTTCTAGGCATCGCACTCACATATAGCGAGCCTTTGAAAAGGTAACGCGCTGAAAGGATCACTCTCATGACAGATATGAAATTCCCACACCAGGCTAGCGCTGCATCTGCGTTAATTGGAGATCCTTCGGCATTTGGTCGAGTAGCAGAAGATGGAACGGTTTTTGTACGAACCCCCCACGGTGAAAAAGCGGTTGGTTCATATCCAGGAAAGAGCGCTGAAGAGGCTCTTGCCTACTTCGTTCGTAAGTTCGAACTCCTCGCCGCCGAAGTTGCACTACTTGCGGCGCGCATCAAGAGCGGTGCAATGGTTCCATCCGATGCATATGCAGCGGTAAAGAAACTGCGTGAACAGGTAAAAGAGTTAAACGGTGTTGGAGATTTAGAAGCACTAGCCGCATCAGTTGAGCAGATCGAACCATTAATTGAAGGACATCGTGAGGCATACGAGGCGAAGAAGGCCGCTGAAACCGCTGCTAAAGCTGCGCGACGTGAGCAGATCCTTGTCGAGAAGGAAAAGATTGTTGCTGAAGCCGAGTCTCTGGCCATGTCTGAAAGTTGGAAGGCAACTGGCGATCGCCTAAAGGTGCTTCTAGATG
>CALMBJ010000125.1 GCA_937860175.1 uncultured Actinomycetes bacterium | reverse complement strand
GAGTCCGCGCAGATGCTTAGTTAATCCATCCCATTCATTAGGCGAGTAACCAACTCCAAATTGCTGGCAGGCCGCTTTATCAAATCCACGCTTTGTAAGAAGCTCCCGGCCATGAGCGGCATCTGGTGAGGTATTAAGTTGCTCTTGATAAAACTTTGCAGCTTCGACATGGGCTGCGATTAAACGGTTACGAGTTCCTGAGTTAACTACTGGACCAGATGATGGTGAATTGCTCTCTTCATATCGCAATGTGTAGCCAATGCGATCTGCTAGACGCTCGATTGTTTCAGTAAATGTCAGATGATCAATCTTCATCAAGAATGCAATGACATCGCCACCGGTCTGGCACCCAAAGCAGTGGAAGTATCCCTTACTTGGAGTTACATGGAATGAGGGCGACTTTTCATCATGGAAGGGGCACAAACCTTTTTTCTGTCCACCACCAGCATTTTTTAATTGAACATAATCGGCGACGACTTCATCGATAGGTGCGCGGTCGCGGATGTATGCAACATCCTCATCCTTAATGCGACCGCTCATGCCCTCACCTTACCGATTCGCAAGTAAGCGCGCATGGAGCGCATAGGCACCGGGGTCGGTTAATGCGGCAACTTGATCAATGATTACACGCATCTTCGCGATCTCATCGGAGGCTTCATTCCATGGCTTCTGGAAAAAGGAGTCCATCTCGTGGGGGTACTTCAGCAGCATTTCAACTAAATCTTTGATGATCACATGTTGTTTTGCATATCGATCTTGAGAGTGGGCTGCATTGATCAAGTAATGGCCCGCGATCGCCTTGAGGAAATCTACTTCAATTTTTTGCTCGCGAGGGATCATTAAATCAGCGCTGTAGCGGGATAACGGACCATCTCCATGAACCTTACGTGTCTCGACCTCTGCCGCTAGAACAAAGCGACCAATTAGCTGGCTGGTTGAATCCTTAAGGCGGGCCAAACTTCTGTGGCTTCCATCGTAGTAATGAGGCCAAGCAGATAAAGATGACAAACGAGCATGAGCATCAACCGCCTCTTGCTCCGTTGCATCACTCTTGTAATCAGTAATCATCACTTTATACAACTCTGCAAAGTCATTATTGAAATTTGTAACCGATACCTGTCCTGCAAAAATAGCATCCTCTAAGTCATGAACTGAGTATGCGCAATCATCAGACCAATCCATGATCTGCGCTTCAATACATTTCTTGCCTTCGGGTGCATTTTTTCTCATCCATGTAAAGATCTCTACATCATCGTCATAAACACCAAATTTGCGAGGATTCTCAGATCGTGGCCATGGATACTTCGTTGCTCCATCTAATGATGCTCTCGTTAAGTTCAGACCTACGCTCTTTCCATCTGTATCAACGGTCTTTGCTTCAAGTCGCACCAACAAACGAAAGCTTTGCGCATTCCCCTCAAAACCACCAAAATCTTGCGCAATCTCAGCAAGTGCTTCCTCACCGTTGTGCCCAAAAGGCGGATGGCCTAAGTCATGTGACAAACATGCGGTGTCTTGCAGATCAGGATCTGCACCCAGCGACTCACCTAGCTCGCGACCTATTTGTGCACACTCCAAAGAGTGCGAAAGACGTGTACGTTGAAAATCATTCTCCCAAGGAACAGCTACTTGAGTCTTTGCCGCTAATCGTCGCAGTGATGCGGAGTGAATAACACGTGCACGATCACGCATGAACTCAGTTCTGCCAGGACGCTTTGCAGGTTCATCTAGGAACCGCTCTTGATCGTGGTTGCTGTAGCTCACGGAAGTACCTTAGTAACAATGTCGGCTTCGGGTAAGCGATCGCTGATCTGAATCCCCCGCTTGCCAACTGTTATAAAGGCCAAATAGGCCGCCGCTTCGCGAATTAGGTAGCGGTAGCTGCTGTTATCAAGGGTATTTGGACCTGTTTGAACCGGAGAACATGTTGCCAAAACGCCTTCATCATTTGCCATCTTAATTGAACGTGCGCAATGAAATGGGTCTGTCACAATGATGACATCACTGACATAACGCTTCTTCATTACCTCGGCATAAGCCTTAGTGCTGCTTAAAGTATCTCGACCAACTTCGATCGCGGTAATTTTTCGAGATGAGATTCCGTTGGAGCGCAACCAAAACTTTCCAGATGCTGCCTCTGTTGTGCGATCACCTGGTGCACCTGCCCCAACGGTAATAATTGTTGGTGCATAACCAAGATCAAAGATCCGCTTTGCTTCAACAAGACGAGCTTCGAGCGCTTCACCTGGTTTTCCATTTAACTGCGCAGTACCCAAAACAACAATTACATCTGCTTGCCGAACAACGGGATTATTTGCAGCGCGCCATACCTGCGAGATTCCGTAGGCAGGAGCAATTAAAGCAAGAACCACGATTACAGTAATTGTTCGACGGATCCATCTGAAGAGAAACATTTATCCGCCGGAGAACGCATCTTCTAGTTCAACATGAACTAGCTCATCTGGATCATTGAGCCAACCATCTGGCAAGGTTGGTGGGCGACCATGACTTGTGCGACCACGAGGTTTTTCTCCAACCTCAGTCGGATATGGCTGATCCTCAAGTTGATCAAGAAGATTGCGCATCTCTTGCAGTGACGAAACCATTCCTAAATCATGACGAATCTCGCGCGGAACACGAAAACCCTTTAAATACCAGGCCATGTGCTTTCGCATATCGCGCATTCCGCGATCCTCGGACTCTAACTAAT
>CALMBJ010000124.1 GCA_937860175.1 uncultured Actinomycetes bacterium | reverse complement strand
CTCTGGTGTGTGGGTACGTGATTCAACAGGAGATCGTAAAGTTGCTGCGATCGGAGTCAGAGTCGCCAAAGGTGTGACAATGCATGGCTTTGCGCTCAACGTTAATCCTGATCTCTCTTCATTCCAGTCAATTATTCCTTGCGGCATTGTTGATGCAGGTGTCACTTCACTTGAAATCGAATTGAATCGCACAATCTCAATAGATGAAGTGGCTCCACTCGTTGAACGTCACATCTTTGAATCTCTAAGGAGGGTCAGCGCATGACCATGGCACCTGAAGGTCGCAAACTGCTACGTATCGAGGCACGTAATGCGCTAGTACCAATTGAGCGAAAGCCCGAATGGATCAAGACCCGTGCCAACATGGGACCTGAGTACACGCGACTACGTTCCTTAGTAAAGAGTGAAGGTTTGCACACTGTTTGCCAGGAAGCTGCCTGTCCCAATATTTTCGAATGCTGGGAGGATAAAGAGGCAACATTTTTAATTGGTGGAGATCGTTGTACACGTCGATGCGATTTTTGCAATATCGATACAGGTAAACCTCTTCCCATCGACAGAGAAGAGCCACGTAAGGTTGCCGAATCTGTTAAATCCATGGGTCTGCGTTACGCAACTATTACCGGTGTAACAAGAGATGATCTTGAGGATGAGGGATCATGGCTATACGCAGAGACAATTCGTGTCGTACATGAGATGAATCCAGGTACAGGTGTTGAAATGCTTGCGCCAGATTTCAACGCAAAGCCAGAACTTCTTAATCCGATCTTTGAAACCCGACCAGAAGTTTTTGCGCATAACCTAGAAACGGTGCCGCGTATTTTCAAGCAGATTCGACCGGCATTTACCTATGAAAAATCACTCAAAGTAATTGGTATGGCGCAAGATTTTGGCTTGATTACTAAATCCAATCTCATTCTTGGACTTGGTGAAACCCGTGAAGAGATATCGCAAGCGCTAGTAGATCTACACAACGCTGGTTGCGATCTGATCACCATTACCCCTGTCTCTTATACACATCTGACGCTGCCGACGATCTACTCTG
>CALMBJ010000123.1 GCA_937860175.1 uncultured Actinomycetes bacterium | reverse complement strand
AGCCAAAGATTTGAGATCCGATATGCGCATGGAAGCCACGAAGCTCTAAGGATGGCTGGCTGTGAACCGCAGTAATCGCCGCCCATGCCGCACCGCTTGCAATTGAAAAACCAAACTTCACATCTTCATGTGCGGTTGCAATTGATTCATGAGTGTGGGCTTCAATTCCAGGAGTCAAGCGCAAGTGAACCCGCTGAACCTTTCCGGCCTTTGTTGCTGCTGCTGCCACACGATCGATTTCATACATGGAGTCAATAACAATTGTTTCAACGCCAACACTGATCGCTTTTTCGATCTCGGTAAGTGATTTGTTATTGCCATGAACTTCGATCTTCTTAGGATCAATCCCACCGGCAAGTGCAACAGCCATTTCACCCGCGGTACTGACATCGATACCAATACCTAAATCTTTAATCCAGCGCGCAACCTCGGTGCAGGAAAAGGCCTTTGAAGCGTAATAAACAGTGCCAGCTTTATCGCCAAAAGCCTCTTTCAGTGCTGAATTCCAGGCTAAAGCACGTGCGCGAAAATCAGCTTCATCAATAAAAAAAGTTGGTGTACCAAAATCTTTTGCTAATTGTTTCGCAGTAATTCCGGCGATGGAAAGTTCGTTGCCTGTTTGAACAGAGGAGGACCACATGGGTTACATCCTCTCTGGTGCTTTAACACCCAATAGATCAAGTCCATTGCTGATTACTTGCTTCGTTGCAGTACACAGTAATAGACGTGCTGTGTGCAGCGCAGTTAATTTCTCTTCACCCATAGGTAGTACACGGCAATCGTTATAGAAGCCGTGATACGTGCCGGCTAATTCTTCGAGATAACGTGCAATTCGGTGCGGCTCGCGGTACTCGGCTGCACTGGCAACAACACGAGGGAACTCTGCTAAAGCACCTAGTAACTCATTCTCACGATCATGCGATAGTTGTGATGGATCAAAATCCTTTAGCTCTAAAGAGGCACCAAGCTCTTGAGCGTTACGCAAAACCGCAGCGATTCGCGCGTGCGCATACTGCACGTAGTAGACCGGGTTCTCATTAGTGTTTCGCTTCAACACATCTAGATCCATCACCATAGGAGTATCTACTGGGTAACGAATCAAGGTGTAGCGAGCAGCATCAACCCCAACCTTTTCAACCAACTCTTCGAGGGTAATGATGGTTCCGGCGCGCTTAGAAAGCTTTACCTCTTCGCCACCCTCCATAATCTTTACCAACTGGCCGATCAAAACATGAATGTTGTACTCGGGGTTATCGCCGGCGCATGCTGCTGTTGCCTTTAGCCGACCGATGTAGCCGTGATGGTCTGCGCCCAACATGTA
>CALMBJ010000122.1 GCA_937860175.1 uncultured Actinomycetes bacterium | reverse complement strand
TATTTGGAGCTAGCAAAGAAGTTAGGTGTTGAACCAGGCGATAAGGCACCAGTTAAAGAAACACGTGCAGCGGTGCTAGAACTTCGTGCCAGCAAGGGAATGTTGTTGTCACACGATGATCCTGACTCGTGGTCAGCTGGCTCTTTCTTTACCAACCCAATAATTTCTCAACAAAAGGCAGATGAATTACCTAATGCTGCGCCGAAGTGGCCACTCAATGATGGCCGCGTAAAGATTTCAGCTGCCTGGTTGATTGAAAACTCTGGCACACATAAAGGTGATGAGGTTGGGGGAGCACGCATTTCAACAAAGCATGTTCTGGCGCTTACTAATTCAGGAACAGCGACAGCGGCAGATATTGCAGAGCTTGCAAAGCGCGCACGCAATCAGGTCAAAGAGGTATTTGGAATTACCCTTGAAGCCGAAGTAAATCTTGTTGGGGTAGAGATTTAACCTTCAGTAAGAAGCTTTTTGATACGTCCAATACCTTCGACAATATCCTCATCGCTTGTTGCATATGAGAAACGTAGGTAACCAGATGGACCAAATGCCTCACCCGGAACAGCTGCAACCTCAACCTCTTCAAGAATCAAAGTAGCTAATTCTGCAGATGTTGTAGGTGTTTTGCCGCGAATCGTCTTTCCAAGGACACCCTTTACAGATGGGTAAACGTAGAAAGCACCGGTTGGTGTTGGGCACTCAAAACCAGGAATCTCATTAAGTAAATCAACGATTAGCTTACGGCGACGATTAAATGCTTCGCCCATCTTGTGTACCGCATCAAGGTTTCCACTAAGAGCTGCAATTGCTGCGCGCTGTGAAACATTTGAAACATTTGATGTTAAGTGTGACTGCAAATTTGTGGCTGCCTTGATGACATCCTTAGGTCCGATCATCCAACCTACTCGCCAACCTGTCATTGCATAAGTCTTTGCAACACCATTGATGATGATGCATGTATCAGCAAGGGCTGGAACTACAACCGGCATCGATGGAGCCGCAGCACCGTCGTAAAGTAAGTGCTCATAAATTTCATCTGAGATAACCCAGATATTGTTTTTCACGGCCCATTCACCAATCGCCTTAACTTGTTCTGCTGAATAGACAGAACCTGTTGGGTTTGATGGTGAACAGAAAAGCAAAGCCTTAGTCTTTGGAGTACGAGCCGCCTCTAGCTGCTCGACAGTAACTAAATAATTTTGTGTCTCATCTGCAAAAACATCAACACTTACTCCGCCAGCTAGCTTGATGCACTCTGGGTATGTAGTCCAGTACGGAGATGGAAGAAGAACTTCATCACCTGGGTCGATGATTGATGCAAACGCCTGGTAAACAGATTGCTTTCCACCATTTGTCACCAAGACCTGGTCAACGGTGATTTCATAATTGCTGTCACGCTTTGTCTTTGCAACGATCGCATCTCGTAGATCTGGCAAGCCTGGTGTTGGTGTGTAGCGATGGTTTGCGACAACCTTTGTTGCAGCAGCAGCTGCTTCAACGATGTAATCAGGTGTTGGAAAATCAGGTTCACCCGCGCCAAAGCCAATTACTGGACGACCAGCTGCTTTAAGCGCCTTGGCCTTTGCATCAACGGCCAAAGTGGCTGATTCTGCGATAGCTGCGATACGGGCTGAGATACGTGGAGTCATAGGCCCAAGTCTGCCGTATTTCAGGCTCGAGTTAGACCTGAACCCCACCTTGCCTCTACACTTCGACGCTCACGAGGGTTTGCTTTTCCCTATGGTTTTGCCATGCTCTCGCGAAGGGCAGTAGCTCAATTGGCTAGAGTTGCCGTCTCCAAAGCGGCCGGTTGGGGGTTCGAGTCCCTCCTGCCCTGCAAGAAGTTTTACAGAACGATGAATGAGTAAAGAGTAAAAAAGGTAGTACTAACGAAGTTCGAAAGGAAATGACGATGACAGAGTCAGTTGAACAAGTAGCCGAGAAGCTCGGTCTATTTGCGCGCGTTGGACTTTTCTATCGCCAAGTAGTTTCAGAGCTCCGTAAGGTTGTCTGGCCTACACGTAATCAGCTCACTACATACACAGCTGTTGTACTCGTGTTCGTAACCTTCATCATCGCCGTTGTTTCACTCTTCGACGTCATTCTTGGAAGACTCGTCTTCTGGGTATTTGGATAAGGCAAGACAATGACTGAAGAGCAAATGAAGGAAACACAGCAACCAGACGCATTTGAAGCAGCGCTTGCTGCCAATGCAACAGAGATTTCAACTCCAGCAGTTGAAGAGATCGTTGAAGCACCTGTTGCTTCAACTGAGCCAGAGCTTGCGCTCGCATCAGATGAAGATGGCGACATCGAATCAGATGAGAATGATCCAAATGCAGAGTTCCGTCGCACGCTGCGCACCGCACTTGGCGATTGGTATGTAGTCCACTCTTATGCAGGTTACGAGAAGAAGGTAAAAGCAAACCTTCAGAACCGTATCGCTTCATTAAATATGGAGGATTACATCTTCCAGATTGAAGTTCCTGAAGAAGAGGTGAAGGAGCTTAAGAACGGTCAGTTCAAGATGGTTAAGCGCAACATCTACCCAGGCTATGTTCTAGTTCGCATGGATTTAACTGATGAGTCATGGTCTGCAGTTCGTAACACTCCAGGTGTTACAGGCTTCGTCGGAAATGCTCACCACCCTTCACCACTAAGCATGGATGAAGTAGAAAAGATTCTGGCTCCACGTCCTGTGAAGAAGTCAGATAAGGAAGCGATCCGTGTTGTTGACTTCGAAGTTGGCGAGTCAGTAACTGTTATGGATGGTCCTTTTGCAACCCTTCCAGCATCGATCTCAGAGATCATGCCAGAGCAGGCAAAGCTTAAGGTTCTAGTTTCCATCTTCGGACGTGAAACACCAGTAGAGCTTTCATTCGGACAAGTACAGAAGATCTAATTTTTTTAGAACAAAACCAAGAAAAAGAGGAAAAGAAATGGCACCAAAGAAGAAGGTAAGCGGCTTTATCAAGTTGCAGATTCAGGCTGGAGCAGCAACACCTGCACCACCAGTAGGTCCTGCGCTAGGTCAGCATGGTGTCAACATCATGGAGTTCGTGAAGGCATACAACGATGCAACAGCATCACAAAAGGGCCAGATCATTCCAGTTGAGATCACTGTTTACGAAGATCGCTCATTCACATTCATCACCAAGACACCTCCTGCATCACGTTTGATCTTGAAGGCTGCTGGCGTTGAAAAGGGATCAGCTGTTCCTCACAAGACAAAGGTTGCAAACATCACCATGGCTCAGGTCAAGGAGATCGCAACAACAAAGATGGCTGACCTCAATGCAAATGACATTGATCAAGCTGCGAAGATCATTGCGGGTACAGCTCGCTCAATGGGAATCACAGTAAACGGCTAGTTAACAAATTTCTCATCACCAAATTGGTGAAGAGATGTGGGAGGACCTCGCTGGTCCGCTAACCACAACCTTATGAAAACGAGGATGAAATGAAGCGCTCAAAGAACTACTTAGCGGCAGCTGAAAAGGTAAAGAAGGATCACCTTTACACACCACTAGAGGCGGTAACACTCGCCAAGGAGACATCAACAGTTAAGTACAACGCATCTGTAGAAGTTGCTTTGGTACTTGGCGTTGACCCAAAGAAGGCAGATCAAGCGATCCGCTCAACAGTTAACCTTCCACACGGAACAGGTAAGACCGCTCGCGTTTTGGTTTTCGCGAATGGTGCAAATGCAGATGCAGCTCGCGCTGCTGGTGCAGACATCGTCGGTGGAGATGAACTGATTGAAGAAGTTTCAAAGGGACGTCTTGATTACGATGCAGTTGTTTCAACACCAGATCTAATGGGTAAGGTCGGTCGCCTCGGTAAGGTTCTAGGACCTCGTGGTTTGATGCCAAACCCAAAGACAGGAACAGTAACGACAGATGTTGCTAAGGCTGTTGAAGATATCAAGGGCGGAAAGATTGAGTTCCGTGTTGATAAGAACTCAAACCTCCACTTCCTAATCGGCAAGGTTTCATTTACAGCTGAGCAGCTTGCAGAGAACTACGCTGCTGCGATGGATGAAGTACTTCGTGCAAAGCCAAACTCTTCAAAGGGTCGCTATGTACAAAAGGCTGTAGTTTCAACAACTATGGGACCTGGAATCCAGGTTGATCCAAACCTAGTTCGCGAACCATCAGCTAACTAAGCAGAGTTATTGAGAGGGGCCTCGGCATTGCGCCGGGGCCCTTTTTCATGCCCGCCCACGCTCAATTTGACCCTAAAGGCCGCCCGGCCGTAGCCTTACGCCATAACCAAAGACCGCAGGTCTAGATCAACCGCAAGGAAGATCTAAATAAATGAGGAAATCTCAGCCCGCGTAGGTGTTCATGTTAATCCGTGGCGCTTACGCGTTACGGATTTTTTTATTTCCTACGGTCACCAATGAAACAGGAAAGGTGAACCGAATGGCTCGCCCAGATAAGACATCAGCGGTTGCTGAACTTGCGGAGGATTTCCGTACAGCTAATGCAACAGTGCTAACTGAATATCGTGGTCTTTCTGTTACATCAATGAAGGAACTTCGCCGTGCACTTGGTTCAACAACCAAGTACTCAGTAGTGAAGAACACCCTTACAAAGATTGCAGCAAAGGATGCCGGAGTAGAGATCGCAGATGATCTTCTAGTCGGTCCATCAGCTGTTGCATTCATCAAGGGTGATCCAATTGATGCAGCAAAGAGCCTCCGTGATTTTGCAAAGGAGAATCCATTCCTAGTTATTAAGGGTGGAATCTACGAAGGCAAGGCTGTAACCAAGGAAGAGATCATGCAGCTCGCTAACCTCGAGTCTCGTGAGGTTCTATTGGCAAAGCTTGCTGGTGCAATGAAGGGATCGCTTGCTAAGGCAGCGCGCGTATTTGACGCACTTCGCATCAAGCTTGAAGCAGAGCAGGGTGTGACCGAGCCAGCAGCAAATGATGCTGTGGCAGAGGTTCCAGCCCAAGCTGCGACTGCAGACGCGGTCGTAGTAACAGAAGAAACAACACCAGAAGTTGTGGCTGAAGTTGCTGAAGTTCCAGCAGCAGAAGCAACTGAAGCATCCACAGAAACAGAAGAGAAGGAATAACGAATATGGCAAAGCTCAGCACAGAAGATCTATTGGGTCAGTTCAAAGATATGACATTGGTCGAGCTCTCAGAGTTCGTTAAGTCATTCGAAACTGAATTCGATGTAACAGCAGCAGCTCCAGTAGCGGTTGCAGCAGCAGGTGGCGCAGCAGCAGGTGGCGCAGCAGATGCTGGACAAGATGAGTTCACAGTTATCTTGGAAAACGCAGGATCACAGAAGATTGCAGTGATCAAGGAAGTTCGTGGACTGAACTCAAGCCTCGGCTTGAAGGAGGCAAAGGACCTCGTAGATGCAACTCCAGCAACCCTTCTAGAGAAGGCAAGCAAGGAGACCGCAGACAAGGCAAAGGCAGCACTAGAGGCAGCTGGCGCAACAGTCACAATCAAGTAATTTATTACTTAGTTAAAACCCCGTTTGGCATAACGCCAAGCGGGGTTTTTTCATGAGACCCAGCATTCAATTTTGTACTTAACAAAGTACTGTTTAACCCGTACAGTGAATGATGTAGATAGTGATCTACAGGAGAAGAGAAGACAATGTCACGTACTTATGTAATTACAGGTTCTGCATCAGGAATTGGTCAAGCAACCGCTGACAAGTTAAAGAGTCTTGGTCAAAAGGTAATCGGCATAGATATACACAATGCAGATGTAATCGCTGACTTGAGTACGCCTCAGGGTCGAATTGATGCAGCCAAGAAGACAATTGAAATTTCTAAGAACTCCATTGATGCAGTTATCGCATGTGCAGGTTTGGCTCATCCAACTGCAAAAACTGTCTCGGTCAATTACTTTGGCGTAACTGAGTTTCTCAATGAAATACTTCCAACGCTCACTAAATCAAAAACTCCACGAGTTGTTATTACAAGTTCAGTCGCTTCGATCATGCCGAACAGCACTGAATTAGTCGATGCTATGTGTGCCAATGATGAGGCTAAGGCGGTTGCCATTGCACAATCTCTAGTTGATGCAGCAGCTGGTGGCGAGCAATTGATTTACGCATCAACAAAGCGCGCCATAAGTCGATGGATCCGCCAACAATGCCTAAAGCCACAGTGGGCAGCGGCTGGAATCCCAATCAACGCTGTTGGTCCTGCGATCGTTGAAACACCTATGGTCGATCAGCTGATTAAAACCCCGGAAGAGCGAGAAGGTTTGGCTAAGTTGGTGCCGATGCCGCTCAATGGATTTATGGAGCCAGAAACGGTGGCCGCGCTACTCATCTGGCTGACCGGGATCCAAAACACCCATGTCACTGGGCAGACCATCTATATAGATGGAGGGTTTGAGCGGATTGTGCGTGGGGAAGATATCTGGGCCTGGAAGAAGTAGGCGAGCAGCCCACAATTTTGGCCAATCTCCTGACAAACCCCTCTGCCTAGGGGTATAAGCAGCCGGTTGGACAGGTCGGGGGTGTACTCGGTACCCTTCTCGTTCGCACAAATTTCTATGGTCAGGGCATATAGCGGCTGAGACCTAATAGTTGTGTGTTCCCGAATATTGTCTGAAAGGACATCTCTTGGCCGCGTCTAAAAAAATCTCAGTAGCACCACGTCGAGTCTCATTCGCCAAGATCCGCGAACCCCTAGAAGTTCCTAACCTATTAGCGCTGCAAGTTGAAAGCGTTGACTGGCTATTAGGTAACGATGCATGGCGTTCACGTATCGCAGCAACCGATTCAATGAATCGTGGAGAGATCCCTACAACTTCAGGTCTTGAAGAAATCTTTGAAGAGATTTCTCCGATCGAAGATTTCCAGGGAACTATGTCTCTCTCTTTCCGCGATCACCGTTTCGAGCCGCCTAAGTACTCAATTGATGAGTGCAAAGAGCGCGATATGACTTACGCACAACCACTATTCGTTACAGCAGAGTTCACAAACAACATCACTGGTGAAATCAAGTCACAGACAGTATTCATGGGTGACTTCCCAGTTATGACAGCTCGCGGAACATTCGTAATTAACGGAACCGAGCGCGTCGTTGTATCTCAGTTGGTTCGTTCACCTGGTGTGTACTTCGAGCGCACAATTGAAAAGGCTTCCGACAAGGATGTATTCACTTCAAAGGTAATTCCTTCACGTGGTGCATGGCTTGAGTTTGAAGTTGATAAGAAGGATCTTGTTGGTGTTCGCATCGACCGTAAGCGTAAGCAGTCTGTAACTGTGTTCCTAAAGGCACTTGGTTGGACTGAAGAGCAGATCCTTGAAGAGTTCGGCGAGTTTGAATCAATGCGCGCAACTCTTGAAAAAGACACTGTTAAGACACAAGATGAAGCGCTGCTAGATATCTACCGCAAGCTTCGTCCAGGTGAGCCTCCAACTAAGGAAGCTGCACAAAACTTGATCGAAAACCTTTACTTCAACCCTAAGCGTTATGACTTGGCCAAGGTCGGTCGCTTCAAGGTGAATAAGAAGCTAGGTCTTGATCTAGAGCTTTCATCATCACTACTTACTATCTCTGACATCGTTGCAACACTGCGCTACCTAGTAGCGCTACACCGCGGCGATCTCTTGATGGAGTACGGCCGCGAAGTCCGCGTTGAGAAGGACGATATCGATCACTTCGGTAACCGTCGTCTACGTACAGTTGGTGAATTGATTCAGAATCAGGTTCGCATCGGTCTGTCACGTATGGAGCGCGTAGTTCGCGAACGTATGACGACACAAGATGTTGAGGCGATTACTCCTCAGACTCTGATCAACATCCGTCCAGTAGTTGCGTCAATCAAGGAGTTCTTCGGAACATCTCAGTTGTCACAGTTCATGGATCAGACAAATCCTTTGTCAGGACTTACACACAAGCGTCGTCTTTCAGCGCTTGGACCTGGTGGTCTCTCACGTGACCGTGCAGGTTTCGAAGTTCGTGACGTTCACCCATCTCACTACGGACGTATGTGCCCAATTGAAACTCCTGAAGGACCAAACATCGGTCTTATCGGATCACTTGCAACATATGGTCGCGTTACCGCATTTGGATTTATTGAGACCCCTTACCGCAAGGTTGTTAAGGGTCGCGTAACAGATCAGGTGGATTACCTAACCGCTGATGAAGAAGATGAACACATCATCGCGCAGGCAAATGCTCCACTTACAGATGACAATCACTTCGCCGAACCACGCGTACTAGTACGTCGTCGCGGTGGAGAAGTTGAATACATTCCAGGTGAAGAAGTTGATTACATGGATGTTTCTCCACGTCAGATGGTGTCTGTTGCAACAGCGATGATTCCATTCCTTGAGCACGATGATGCAAACCGTGCCTTGATGGGTTCTAACATGATGCGCCAGTCTGTTCCTTTGATGCGTGCGGAAGCACCAGTAATTGGTACAGGTATGGAGTTCCGCGCAGCTGTAGATGCAGGCGATGTTGTTACTGCTACTAAGGCTGGTGTTGTAACTGAGGTTTCTGCTGATGAAGTTAAGGTCATGGCAGATGACTCGACCTACCAAACTTATTCTCTACACAAGTTCACACGTTCAAACCAGGGAACTTCATACAACCAGAAGGTTGTTGTTTCTGAAGGTCAGCGCGTAGAGCTTGGCTCAGTTATCGCTGACGGTCCTTGTACCGATCAAGGTGAAATGGCGCTCGGAAAGAACCTACTCGTGGCATTTATGTCATGGGAAGGTCACAACTACGAAGATGCGATCATCCTTTCTCAGCGCCTAGTTCAGGATGATGTTCTTACATCAATCCACATCGAGGAGTATGAAGTTGATGCTCGCGATACCAAGCTTGGTGCGGAAGAAATCACTCGCGATATCCCTAACGTTTCTGAAGAAGTTCTTGCAGATCTCGATGAGCGAGGAATCATCCGCGTTGGTGCAGATGTAGTTCCTGGCGATATCTTGGTTGGAAAGGTAACTCCTAAGGGAGAAACTGAACTAACACCTGAAGAGCGTTTGCTTCGTGCAATCTTTGGTGAGAAGGCTCGCGAAGTTCGCGATACATCTCTCAAGGTTCCACACGGTGAATCTGGAAAGGTTATCGGCGTAAAGATCTTTGAATCTGAAGAAGGTTTCGAGCTTGCAGCTGGCGTTAACCAATTGGTTCGCGTTTATGTTGCACAGAAGCGCAAGATTCAAGATGGTGACAAGCTTGCTGGTCGCCACGGTAACAAGGGTGTTATTTCAAAGATTCTTCCAGTTGAAGATATGCCATTCCTTGAAGATGGAACTCCAGTTGATGTTGTTCTAAACCCACTCGGTGTACCTGGTCGTATGAACGTTGGTCAGGTTCTTGAACTCCACTTAGGTTGGGTCGCAAAGACTGGTTGGGATCTTTCAGGTATTGATGAGGCATGGCAGAAGCACATGCGTGCAATCGGTGCAGAGAAGGGCGAGCCTGGAACAAAGTTCGCAACTCCTGTTTTCGATGGTGCGCTTGAGGATGAAATCTCTGGTCTTCTCTCTGCAACTCTTCCAAACCGCGATGGAAATCAACTTATTGGTAAGAGCGGAAAGGCTCGTCTATTTGACGGTCGTTCCGGTGAGCCATACCCAACACCAATTTCAGTTGGATACATGTACATCTTGAAGCTTCACCACTTGGTTGATGACAAGATTCACGCACGTTCAACTGGTCCATACTCAATGATCACGCAGCAACCACTCGGTGGTAAGGCGCAGTTCGGTGGTCAGCGATTTGGTGAGATGGAGGTGTGGGCACTTGAAGCTTATGGTGCTGCATACACACTCCAAGAGTTGCTAACAATTAAGTCTGACGATGTTCTCGGCCGCGTAAAGGTGTACGAAGCGATCGTTAAGGGTGAAAACATTCCAGAGCCAGGTATCCCTGAATCATTCAAGGTACTTATCAAGGAAATGCAATCACTCTGTCTCAATGTAGAAGTACTTTCTTCAGAAGGTGTCGCAATTGAAATGCGCGATACAGATGAAGAAGTGTTCCGTGCCGCCGAAGAGCTAGGTATCAACTTGTCACGAGTTGAGCCAAGCAGCGTAGAAGAAGTGTGAGAGGGAAAATAACATGTTAGATGTCAACTTCTTTGATGAACTACGTATCGGTCTCGCATCTGCAGAGAACATTCGCGAGTGGTCTTTTGGTGAGGTTAAGAAGCCAGAGACAATCAACTACCGCACACTAAAGCCTGAAAAGGATGGACTCTTTGACGAGAAGATCTTCGGACCTACTCGTGACTGGGAATGTTATTGCGGTAAGTACAAGCGCGTTCGATTTAAGGGAATCATTTGCGAGCGTTGTGGTGTTGAAGTCACACGTGCAAAGGTTCGCCGTGAGCGCATGGGTCACATCGAGCTTGCAGCTCCTGTAACTCACATCTGGTACTTCAAGGGTGTTCCATCACGCCTTGGCTACCTACTTGACCTTGCTCCAAAGGATCTAGAAAAGGTTATTTACTTCGCTGCTTACATGATCACAGAGGTTGATGCTGAAGCTCGCGAAGAAGATATGCCACAGCTTGAGAAGAAGCTCGCTAACGATCGTAAGAAGATCGAGACACGTCGTGATAACGATGTAGATGTTCGCACCAAGAAGCTTGAAGCAGATCTTGCAGAACTCGAAGCAGAGGATGCAAAGTCAGATGTTAAGCGCAAGGTTCGTGAATCAGCAGAGCGTGAACTCAAGGCGATCCGTGATCGTGCAGAGCGTGAAATCACACGTCTAGAAGATGTGTGGGCACGTTTCAAGAACCTTAAGGTTCAGGATCTCGAAGGTGATGAGAACCTTTACCGTGAAATGCGTGACCGTTACGGCATGTACTTCAAGGGTGACATGGGTGCAGCTGCAATCAAGCGTCGTCTTGAGACATTTGATCTCGAGACAGAGCACAAGCTACTTACAGATCTTTCTGAGAATGGAAAGGGCGCAAAGAAGACTCGTGCAATCAAGCGTTTGAAGGTTGTTAACGCATTCCTTACAACAAGCAACAAGCCAGCATCAATGGTTCTTGATTGCGTTCCAGTTATTCCACCTGATCTACGTCCAATGGTTCAGCTCGACGGTGGTCGCTTTGCGACTTCAGATCTCAACGATCTATACCGTCGCGTTATCAACCGTAACAACCGTTTGAAGCGTCTTGCTGATCTCGGTGCACCAGAGATCATCGTTAACAATGAAAAGCGTATGTTGCAGGAAGCTGTAGATGCGTTGTTCGATAACGGTCGTCGTGGTCGTCCAGTTACAGGTCCAGGTAACCGTGCGCTGAAGTCATTGTCAGACATGCTTAAGGGTAAGCAAGGACGTTTCCGTCAGAACTTGCTCGGTAAGCGCGTTGACTACTCAGGTCGTTCAGTAATCGTTGTAGGTCCACAGTTGAAGCTGCACCAGTGCGGTCTTCCAAAGCAGATGGCACTTGAACTTTTCAAGCCATTCGTAATGAAGCGACTTGTAGATCTAAACCACGCGCAGAACATTAAATCTGCAAAGCGTATGGTTGAGCGTGCACGTCCAGTTGTTTGGGATGTTCTAGAAGAGGTTATTGCAGAGCATCCTGTTCTCCTTAACCGCGCACCAACCCTTCACCGTTTAGGTATCCAAGCTTTCGAACCACAGTTGGTTGAAGGTAAGGCGATTCAGATTCACCCACTCGTATGTACAGCTTTCAACGCTGACTTCGACGGTGACCAGATGGCGGTTCACTTGCCTCTATCTGCTGAAGCGCAGGCTGAAGCACGTATCTTGATGTTGTCTTCAAACAACATCTTGTCACCAGCTTCTGGTCGTCCAATTACATCTCCTACACAGGACATGGTTCTTGGTCTCTACTACTTAACAATGGTTCGTGACAATGAACTTGGAGAAGGTCGTGCATTTGGTTCAGTCGCAGAAGCGATCATGGCCCACGATCAAAACTCAGTTTCATTGCAGGCAAAGATCAAGATTCGTCTTTCAAAGACTGGCGAAACTACTGAGACAACAATTGGTCGCGCATTATTTAATGAGGCGCTTCCAGCTGATTATCCATATGTTGATCTTGATGTCACAAAGAAGCAGCTTGGTGCAATCGTTGATCGTCTCGCTGAGTTCTATCCAAAGGTTGTTGTTGCTGAGACGCTTGATGCGTTGAAGTCACTCGGCTTCCACTGGGCAACTCGCGCAGGTGCAACTATCGGTATCGAAGATGTTGTGACACCTCCACGCAAGAAGGAGATTCTTGCCGGCTACGAAACACAGGCCGAAAAGGTTCAATCACAGTATGAAAAGGGACTCATCACTGATGACGAGCGTCGTCAGGAATTGATCGAGATCTGGACAAAGGCAACAGCTGAAGTGGGTAAGGAGATGGAAGAAAACTTCCCTCGCATTAACCCAGTTTGGATGATGGTCTTCTCTGGTGCTCGTGGAAATATGATGCAGATCCGTCAGATCGCCGGTATGCGTGGACTTGTGGCTAACCCAAAGGGTGAAATTATTCCAAGCCCAATTAAGTCAAACTTCCGCGAAGGTCTCTCAGTACTTGAGTACTTCATTTCTACTCACGGTGCTCGTAAGGGTCTTGCAGATACAGCGCTTCGTACCGCTGACTCTGGTTACCTAACACGTCGTCTCTGCGACGTTGCTCAGGATGTAATCATCCGTGAAGAGGATTGCGGTACTGATCGCGGTCTTGTTCTACAGATCGGTGTACGTCAAGAGTCAGGCAACCTTGTTAAGCATGACCATGTCGAGACTTCAGTATTCGGACGTACATTGTCTGAAGATGTGACAGTCGATGGCAAGGTTGTACTTCCAGCAGGTACAGATCTTGGTGATCGCAACATTGATGAACTCGTTGCAGCCGGTGTCGATGAGGTAAAGATTCGCTCAGTTCTAACTTGCGATAGCAAGGTCGGACAGTGCGCAGCTTGCTACGGTCGTTCACTTGCAGCTGGTCAGCGCGTTGCAGTCGGTGAAGCGGTTGGAATCATTGCAGCACAGTCAATCGGTGAGCCTGGTACTCAGCTAACAATGCGTACCTTCCACACTGGTGGTGTTGCTGGTGATGACATCACTCACGGTCTTCCACGTATCGTCGAGCTCTTCGAAGCACGTACACCTAAGGGTGTTGCACCAATCGCAGAAACAGCTGGTGTTGTTTCATTCCGCGAGGATGCAAAGGGCAAGAAGATCGTCGTTACTCCAGATGATGGAGGCGAAGAGGTCGCTTACCCAATCACTCGTCGTCAGAAGCTACTTGTAGAAGAAGGTTCACGCGTTGAAGTTGGCCAGAAGATGGTTGTTGGCGCGATTGATCCAAAGCAGGTTCTTCGTATTCTCGGACCACGTGCAACTCAGGTTCACTTGGTTAATGAGATCCAATCTGTGTATCGCTCACAGGGTGTAGGAATTCACGATAAGCACGTTGAAGTAATTGTTCGTCAAATGCTAAAGCGCATCACAGTGCTTGAAGCAGGAGATGCAGATCTACTTCCAGGCGAGCTTGTTGAGCGTGGTCGTTTCGAGACTGAAAACCGTCGCGTTGTGACATCAGGTGGAAAGGCTGCTTCAGGTCGCCCAGAACTTATGGGTATCACTAAGGCATCTCTTGCAACTGAGTCATGGTTGTCAGCGGCTTCATTCCAGGAGACAACACGTGTACTTACAGATGCAGCACTTTCAGAGAAGAGCGATCCATTGCTCGGTCTGAAGGAGAATGTCATCATCGGTAAGTTGATTCCTGCTGGTACTGGTCTTGCTCGTTACCGCAACATTCGTGTTGAGCCAACTGAGGAAGCAAAGGCAGCGGTTTACGCAGCTTACGATGAGTACGACTTCACACCATTTGACCAACAAGGTTCTGGTGAGGCTGTTCGTCTCGATGAGGTTGAAGTACCTCGTTAATCGTACTTATCTATACAAAAGAGCCCCTGAGAAATCAGGGGCTCTTTTGATTTTTAACAAACTATTTCTTTAAGTTAGCTAAACGATCCAAAATTGGTGGATGTGAGTAATGCACCGCAACATAAACCGGATGTGGATTTAGGTTGCTTAATGATTCAACAGATAGTTTCTTGAGCGCTGAGTACATGTGTTCGCGCGCACCAGGATAGGTATCAATTGAATACTGATCTGCTTGGTACTCGTTGTGGCGCGAGAAGGAGTTGTTAATCAATCCAAGCACCGTTGAAACAGGTGTAAAGAGCATGAAAAAGGCCAGGATTGATAAATGGAAGCTTGGCGTATCTGATCCAAGCGCTTTAGATAGGTTGGGATTGCTCAAAAGCCAGCCCATTAAACCGAAGATAACTAAGGTCTGCACATTGCTAAAGGCAAACATTGTGTAGACATGCTTACGCTTGTAGTGACCAACTTCGTGTGCAAGTACAGCAACGGTTTCTTGAGTAGTTAACTTTGCGATCAAAGTGTCATAAAGACCAATAATCTTTACCTTGCCCATGCCAGAAAAGAAGGCGTTGAGCTTGGTAGATCTCTTTGATGCATCCATCTCCCACAGCTTTGACAGAGGGAAACCTTGAGATTTGCAGTACTCCTCAACCGCGGAACGTAATTCTCCTTCTGGAAGTGGCTTTAGCTTGTTAAACATCGGTAAGAAGATTCGCGTACCGAAAACAAACATGAACAATGAAAATGCTGAAACCAAGAGCCAGCCAACTAACCAGAATGAACTTTGCAGCTCTTGGTATACAAGAGCGATTAAAGCCAGCAACGGCAAACCAACAGCTAGCGAAAGCACAAGACCCTTAATTGCATCTGCAACAAATAGCTTCTTGGTTGTCTTGTTAAAGCCAAACTTTTCTTCAATCACAAAGGTTGAGTAATAACCAACCGGTAATGATCCAAGCATTGAAACAATAATCAAAACGCCAATAAAGATTACGGTGATTAGTAATTCATTACTGAATCGATCACGAATAACTTCATCTAGCCATGCAAACCAACCTAGAACAATTGCTGAAAGCATGACTACTGTGCTGATAACCGAAGTCAGCATTTCAACTTTGTATTTTGCTGTTCCATACTCCAAAGATTTTGCATACTCATCTGGGTTATAAATCTCAGCAGCAACGGGGGAGAGTGGTTTGTCCTTGTTGCTCTCATTTAAATAATCGATCACGCGCCCGGCAGCGAAATCAATCAAAATAAAGGTAACAATTCCAAGTAATAAGAGTTCAGCGGTTGTCATAAACCCATCACACCACAGATGGGCATTGGAGTACCCTTGATTCATGGCGATTTTGGTAATTGAAGGGGAGCGGCTGCGGTTGCAGCTGAGCCTTCTTGAGAGGTTGGGGGCCTTTGTCTCCCCGCCCCAGGCCCGCCTAGATCAGGTCGAGTCGGTCCAGTTCAGGGAGAACCTTTGGAGCACCGAAACCCTGCAGGGGGTCCGAGCCCCAGGCACCGGCATCCCCTTGGTAGTCATGATTGGGGTCATGCGCAGGCTCAAAACCAAGGATTTCTGCGTAATTAAGCGTAGAAAACCGGGGGTCATCATCACCTTTTCCTCCGGGCCCTATGAGCGCTGGATCTACACCCTCGAGGGATCGCGACACGCCGAGGATCAGATTTTGGGGAAATTGGCCTAATTTTGGCCCTCCCAGGAGTAAAACCTCGGATTTGCCTCGCGTGAGCCCACTGGGTTACCCTTCGCGTCTGCTCTTTTTTAGAGCTTCTTTGCCTGTGCTTCACTTAAGTTGAAAAACTTTATGCGGCACACATGCGAATTGGGTGCAACACACCCGACCGCGTGGGTCGGTAAACAAGCGTGAATAAAGATCAGTAACGAAGTTACGAATGGAGATGAAGTGCCAACAATTCAACAGCTAGTTCGTCGTGGTCGTGCAGAAAAGACTACGAAGACAAGCACACCTGCACTTAAGGGTTCGCCACAACGACGCGGAGTTTGCACACGCGTGTATACAACAACCCCTAAGAAACCAAACTCTGCTCTTCGCAAGGTTGCACGTGTACGTCTTACTAGTGGCATGGAAGTCACTGCATACATTCCAGGTGAAGGTCACAACCTGCAAGAGCACTCCATTGTTCTTGTACGTGGTGGTCGTGTAAAAGATTTGCCTGGTGTTCGTTACAAGATCATTCGCGGATCACTAGATACACAAGGTGTTAAGAACCGTAAGCAGTCACGTTCACGTTACGGTGCTAAGAGAGAGAAGAAGGCTAGCTAATGCCACGTAAAGGTCCTGTTGTTAAGTCACCAGTTGTTGCAGATCCTGTTTACAACTCACCAGTTGTTACTGCGCTAATTAACCGCGTACTTCTACACGGAAAGCGTTCAACTGCAGAAGCGATTGTTTACAACGCGCTAGAAGGTACTCGCGAGAAGACTCAGGTTGATCCGCTAATTACTTTGAAGCGTGCACTAGACAACATCAAGCCAGCTGTTGAGGTTCGCTCACGCCGTGTTGGTGGAGCTACTTACCAGGTACCAGTTGAAGTTAAGGCAAGCCGCTCAACAACTTTGGCGCTACGTTGGTTAATTGATTACTCACGTTCACGCCGCGAAAAGTCAATGGCAGAGCGTTTAACAAATGAACTTATTGATGCAAGCAACGGTCTTGGTGCTGCTGTAAAGCGTCGCGAAGATACCCACAAAATGGCGGAAGCAAACAAGGCGTTTGCTCACTACCGCTGGTAATTGACAGAGTTTTAGACAAGACGAGAAGAGGAATATAAGTGTCAACAGTAGAGAAGATCGATCTAGCTACGGTTCGCAATATCGGAATCATGGCGCACATCGACGCGGGAAAAACCACGACTACTGAGCGCATCCTTTTCTATACCGGTATCAACTACAAGATCGGTGAAGTTCACGAAGGTGCTGCAACCATGGACTGGATGGAGCAGGAGCAAGAGCGTGGTATCACGATCACTTCAGCTGCAACAACATGTATGTGGAACAAGCACCTCATCAACATCATCGATACACCAGGTCACGTTGACTTCACAGTTGAGGTAGAGCGTTCACTCCGTGTTCTTGATGGTGCTGTTGCAGTATTCGACGGTGTTGCTGGTGTTGAGCCACAATCTGAAACGGTATGGCGTCAAGCAGATCGTTACTCAGTTCCACGTATTTGTTTTGTTAACAAGCTAGACCGTACAGGTGCATCATTCGACAAGTGCGTTGGCATGATCAAGGATCGTCTAAACGCTGTTGCACTAGTTCTACAACTTCCAATCGGTGCAGAGTCTGACTTCCTCGGAGTTGTCGATCTCATCGCAATGAAGGCGCTTACCTGGCGTGGAGAAACCCAAAAGGGTGAAGATTATGCAGTTGAAGAGATTCCTGCAGATATGGCTGAAAAGTCAAAGGCGGCTCGTGCAGAGATGCTCGAGACTCTTGCTGAAAATGATGATGAGATCATGGAGAAGTTCCTAGAAGGAGCCGAACTCTCAGAGGCAGAGATCATCGCGGGTATTCGTCGTGCAACTCTTGCTGCAAAGCTTTCACCAGTTCTAACTGGTTCAGCATTTAAGAACAAGGGCGTACAGCCAATGCTTGATGCTGTTGTTCGCTACCTTCCAAGCCCACTAGATGTTGATGCAATCGTTGGTCACGATATGAATGATGCAGAGAAGGAGATCAAGCGTTTACCAAAGAACGATGAGCCTTTCTCAGCACTTGCTTTCAAGATCATGACAGATCCACACCTTGGAAAGCTCACATTTATCCGCGTGTACTCAGGCGTTCTAGAGACTGGTTCAACAATCCTGAACTCAGCCAAGGATCGCAAGGAGCGCATCGGAAAGATTTACCAGATGCACGCTAACAAGCGCGAAGAGCGTGACAATGTTGGTGCAGGAATGATCGTTGCTGTTATGGGTCTTAAGGACACAACAACAGGTGAGACTCTCTGTGATCCAACTAAGCCGGTAATCCTTGAATCAATGGACTTCCCAGCTCCAGTTATCTCGGTTGCGATTGAGCCAAAGACAAAGGGCGACCAGGAGAAGCTTGGCGTTGCGATTCAGCGTCTCTCTGAAGAAGACCCAACTTTCCACGTAAAGACTGATGAAGAAACCGGCCAGACAATCATCGCTGGTATGGGTGAGCTTCACCTTGACATCCTTGTTGACCGTATGCGTCGCGAGTTCAAGGTTGAAGCAAATGTTGGTAAGCCTCAGGTTGCTTACCGCGAAACACTTCGCAAGCAGGTTGCTCGTCACGATTACACACACAAGAAGCAGACTGGTGGTTCAGGACAGTTTGCAAAGATTCAGATTGCGATCGAGCCACTTCCAACTGGTGAAGTTGAAGGCGGTTACGAGTTCGTAAACAAGATCACTGGTGGTCGCGTTCCACGCGAGTACATCCCTTCAGTTGATCAGGGTTGCCAAGAAGCAATGACCTCAGGTCCTCTTGCTGGTTACCCATTAACAGATGTACGAGTAACTCTTCTTGACGGCGCGTATCACGATGTTGACTCATCGGAGCTCGCTTTCAAGGTGGCTGGTATCGCAGCATTTAAGGAAGCAGCAAAGCTTGCTGATCCTGCAATTCTCGAACCAGTAATGAAGGTCGAAGTTGTTACCCCTGAAGACTTCATGGGTGATGTCATCGGCGATCTCAACAGTCGTCGTGGTCAAATTCAGGCCATGGATGAGCGGTCAGGTGCCCGCGTTGTTAGGGCGCTAGTTCCGTTGTCAGAGATGTTCGGCTATGTCGGCGATCTCCGCTCCAGAACTCAAGGTCGCGCAAGCTACTCAATGGAATTCGATTCGTATGCCGAAGTACCTGGCAACGTAGCGAAGGAAATCATTGCGAAGGTGCGCGGCGAATAAATCCCTAGCACTAAAAACAAAAACAGAAAAACCCTAATAACTAAGCACTAGTAAAGGAAAGAGGAACCAAAATGGCAAAGGCCAAGTTCGAGCGCACAAAGCCGCACGTAAACATTGGAACCATCGGTCACATTGACCATGGAAAGACCACACTTACTGCAGCAATCTCAAAGGTTTTGCACGACAAGTACCCTGATGTAAACCCATTCACACCTTTCGATCAGATCGATAAGGCACCTGAAGAGCGTCAACGCGGTATCACAATCTCTATCGCTCACATTGAGTACCAGACAGAGAAGCGTCACTACGCACACGTTGACTGCCCAGGTCCTGTCTCTTATACACATCTGACGCTGCCGACGATCTACTCTGTGT
>CALMBJ010000121.1 GCA_937860175.1 uncultured Actinomycetes bacterium | reverse complement strand
GGCAGCGTCAGATGTGTATAAGAGACAGATCAAGATCCTTTGTTAGCTCGAGCATTACCTGGCCAACAAGGGGAGCAGCCTCTGAATCCAGAGTCACGCGGCGCAGATCGACGTAGTAATCAGCCTCTTTTCCGCTTGAAAGAATGACTTTGCCGTGTACAACCGCCTTGGAAAGGATCTGTTCTTTCAGAGTTTCGCGTGAGTTCATGCGAGAACCTTACCTTGATGACCATTCATCTCTACAGTGGTGACATGAACGCACAGAGGTTAGAGACCTCCCGCCTACTGCACCGATTTGGCTTCGGTCCGCGTCCGGGCGAGTATGCGCAAGCACTTATTGATGGCGTGGCTGTAACACGTACCAAGGTTTTAACTGTTCCGGCAAGTGATGCAGGTGCGGCCAAGGTTGTTGAACCTGAGATTACAGATTTAGGTCCACGACCAAAACCAAATACAAAAGAGGTTGTTCCTTTTGCAATTGCGATGCGTTACCAATCGCAGCAAATGGTTATGTGGTGGCTAGATCGCATGGCGATGAGTGATCATGGATTAACTGAAAAGATGACCTGGTTTTGGCATGGACATTGGGCGACTTCGATTCAGAAGTTAAATTATCCGCTGCCGATGTTTAAGCAGAATAAAACTTTGCGCGCACATTGTTTGGGCAACTTTGCAACTATGACAAAGGCGATGATCAATGATGGCGCACTGCAGTTTTGGTTGGATGGACAGGACAACACATTAAAGGCACCTAATGAAAATTTAGGACGCGAGTTAATGGAGCTCTTTACCTTAGGTGTTAACCGCTACACCGAGGATGATGTAAAAAATATCTCGCGGGCGTTAACTGGTTACCAAGTTAACCGCAGCAATGGCACAGTAACCATTAATCAAAATCGCCGTGACAAGAATGCGGTGACATTGCTGGGTACAACCACTGTCTTTACCGGTGACACCTTGGCGGATTTCTTAGTTGCTCGCGATGACAGCGCGCAGTTTATTGCAGAGCGTTTGTGGTACCGATTTATTTCTAGTACTGAAGATATGCCAAAGAGTTTTAGCGCAAAGAACGCTTTTGCATCACGTGATATTTCAGCAGCGGTTGCTGCAATGGCAGCAGATAATGCGATGCGCGATGAAAAGTACGCGCTGGTGAAATCACCGGTTGAATGGTTTGTCTCTGCTTGCCGTGCACTAGAGCTAACCCCATCGCAGTTAAAGACCCCAGCGCAGCTGATTAACCATTTAGACAAGCTTGGTCAGGTGCCATTTAGCCCGCCAAATGTGGGTGGTTGGCCTGCTGCCGAAGCCTGGCTTTCATCGGCAACAGCTCAGTATCGAATCGCTTTTGCAACTTGGTTGATTAAGCAAAGTGATCTTAAAGTTTTGAAGTCGATGACACCGGCGCAGCGAGTTGTAAAGAGCGCTGATTGGTTAGGTGTTGCTGAATGGAGTCCACGTACAAAGGCTGCTTTGCGTGATGCGCAAGCAGATCCGGCACAGTTTGCCTTGCTTGCACTGTGTAGTCCCGAATACATCGTGAGTGCATAGGAGACGATCATGGATACGGTAACCAGAAGAAAGTTTCTTAAGTTAACAACTGGCGCGGTTGCAGTTGGTGCTGCAGCACCTTTGTTGAGTATCGATGAGATCGCACAAGCTGCAATTGATCGTCCGCTGCCAGCGGGTACTCCAATTTTGGTTGTTGTTACCTTGTATGGTGGCAATGATGGATTAAACACAGTTGTTCCATATACAGATCCTTTGTACTACTCATCACGTCCTGAAATTTCATACAAAGCTGATCAGGTTTTGCCGCTTGATGCCGAACTTGCATTAAACCCTGCAATGAAGGGGCTGAAAGGTTTGTGGGATCAAAAGAAGGTAGCGATTGTTCGCGGCGTTGGTTATCCAGATCCTGATCGTTCACACTTTTCATCGATGGCTAAGTGGCAGACCGCATCTCCTGCAAAGCACATCAATACTGGATGGCTTGGTCGTTGGGTAGATACCCAAAGTGAAGATCCGATGCTTGCAATCTCTTTAGGCTCTGTTTTGCCACCATTGCTTGCAGGTGCAAAGCGCAGTGGATCAGCGTTGCCACTTGGTGGGTTGGTAATTCCAAAGGGAACCCTTGCTAATCAATGTGCGCAGTTATCAAAGCCATCAAATAAGGATTCAAAGCTCATGGCTGCGGCAGCAACATCGATGCGCAATTTATTCAATGTTTCAGGCAATGTGCAGCCAGTGCTAAAAGC
>CALMBJ010000120.1 GCA_937860175.1 uncultured Actinomycetes bacterium | reverse complement strand
ATTTCTGCCTGTCTCGTGGGCTCGGAGATGTGTATAAGAGACAGGTGGTTGACCTGACGCCATTCATTACTCATTCCTGGGAAGTCATCACGTGTGTGACCACCGCGTGACTCTTCACGAGAATCAGCTGACTTTGCTGTTGATTCTGCAACCAACAACATGTTGTCTAGATCAAATGCCAAGTGGAATCCTGGGTTGAACTTACGTCCACCAGTTACTGCAACATTTGCGCTGCGCTTTCTAATATCTGCAATCTTTGCGATCGCATCCTTTAGCTCAGCACCTGTACGAATGATTCCGACTAGGTTGTGTGTAACCTCTTGTAGCTCAGCATGTAGTGAGTAAGAGTTTTCTCCACCTTGACGATCAAATGGTGCTTGAATCTTTGCAGCCGCTGCCTTGATTGCAGCCTCGCTCACAGGAGTTGCGGTGTTGCCCTTGAGATATTCAACGGCGCCCATTCCGGCACGACGACCAAATACCAAAAGATCTGACAGTGAGTTTCCGCCAAGACGGTTGGAACCATGCATTCCGCCAGCAACTTCACCTGCGGCAAATAAGCCTGGAACACCTACTGCAGCTGCGGTATCTGGCTCTACCTCAACGCCACCCATTACATAGTGACAGGTAGGACCAACCTCCATAGCTTCCTTGGTGATATCTACGCCAGCTAGTTCGTAGAACTGGTGCCACATAGATGGAAGACGCTTCTTAATTACATCTGCAGGAATTCGCTTTGAAACATCGAGGAATACTCCGCCATGTTCAGTTCCGCGACCGGCCTTTACCTCGCTGTTGATTGCGCGAGCAACCTCATCACGTGGAAGTAGCTCTGGTGGACGACGGTTGTTGTCCTGATCTGTGTACCAACGATCTGCTTCTGCCTCGTTGTCTGCGTACTTGTCCTTGAAAACATCTGGAATGTACTTGAACATGAATCGCTCACCAAGGTTGTTGGTAAGAACTCCACCTTCACCACGAACTGATTCAGTTACCAAGATTCCGCGAACAGATGGTGGCCACACCATTCCTGTTGGGTGGAACTGTAAGAACTCCATATCAACCAGGTTTGCACCAGCCTTCAATGCAAGTGCATGTCCGTCGCCAGTACCTTCCCATGAGTTAGAGGTAATCTTGAAAGTTTTTCCAACTCCACCAGTTGCAATAACAACTGCAGGTGCTTCAAACAAAACTTCCTCGCCGCTCTCGCGCCAGTAACCATATGCACCGGAAACTTTGCCATTCTCTTTCAGAATGTCGGTGATAGTTAGCTCTGCGAAAACTTTGATGCCACTTTCCATGTCGCCGGTTTCACGACCATCCTTTTGCTGCAGCTGAACAATCTTCTGCTGCATCTGTCTCTTATACACATCTGACGCTG
>CALMBJ010000119.1 GCA_937860175.1 uncultured Actinomycetes bacterium | reverse complement strand
CCAGCAGATGCTGCATTAATGATGAGCATGGGTGCTGATGGCGTGTTTATCGGCTCTGGAATCTTCAAATCTGGAAACCCTGCTCAACGCGCAGCGGCTTGCGTTAAGGCGACAACTTTTTGGGATGATCCAAAGGTCATTGCTGATGCATCTCGTGGCCTTGGTGATGCCATGGTTGGTATCAACGTTGCAGATCTTCCAGCACCGCACCGCCTATCAGAACGTGGTTGGTAATTTCACAATCAATGAAGGTTGGAGTTTTAGCTCTTCAAGGTGATGTTCGCGAACACATTGCATCTTTACTTGCATGCGATGTCGAAGCTGTAGCGGTGCGACGTGCAATAGAGATTGAGAAGATTGATGCCCTAGTTTTACCTGGGGGAGAGTCAACAACCATTGCTCAGCTAGCTGAGGTATTTGGAATCTATCAACTCATCAAAGATCGCATCGCGGGCGGTATGCCGGTATATGGATCTTGTGCAGGGATGATCTTGTTAGCGCAGGAGATTCTTGATGCAAAGGTTGGACAGAAGAGCTTCGGTGGATTAGATATCACCGTAAGAAGAAATGCCTTCGGACGTCAGGTTGATTCATTTGAATCTGATATCGATTTTTCGGATGGGTCTAACGATCCGATCAGGGCGGTTTTCATCAGAGCTCCATGGGTAGAAAAGGTAGGGGATTCGATAAAGATTCTGGCCTCGGTTAACTCGCACCCGGTTGCGGTTCGTTCGGAAACCGCGCTTGCAACTTCATTTCACCCTGAGCTAACCGGAGATAATCGAATTCATCGATACTTCATTGAGCAGGTAGCCCGGCCCGCACTTGAGAAGGTAAAGTAAGCCGCAGGAAAGATTTTGTACTTATTTAGGTGAGGTGAATTCATGTCAGGCCATTCCAAATGGGCTACGACAAAGCACAAGAAGGCGATTATCGATAGTCGTCGTGCAAAGGTCTTTGCAAAGCAGATCCGAGCTATCGAAGTTGCAGCTCGTAATGGTGGAGCTGATATGGATGGCAATCCAACCTTGTTTGATGCGGTGGCAAAGGCTAAGAAATCTTCTATGCCTGCAGACAACATCGATCGTGCGATTAAGCGCGGCGCAGGACTTGAAGCTGGCGCAAAGGATTGGATCACAATCATGTACGAGGGTTACGGCCCAAATGGTGTAGCAATAATGATTGAGTGTCTGTCTGACAATAGAAATCGTTCAGCATCAGAGGTAAAGGTTGCGGTAACCCGTAATGGTGGATCGATGGCAGATCTTGGCTCTGTCTCATACCTTTTTAACCGCAAAGGCGTAGTAATCGTTAAGAAAGATGGAACGCTTACCGAAGATTTGATTCTAGAAGCGGTTCTTGAAGCAGGAGCTGAAGAGGTAAATGATCTAGGTGAGGCCTTTGAAATCGTAAGCGAGCCAGTGGATTTGGTACCGGTAAGAACTGCGCTTCAGGCAGCCGGGATTGATTACGAGCTGTCTCTTATACACATCTGACGCTGCCGACGATC
>CALMBJ010000118.1 GCA_937860175.1 uncultured Actinomycetes bacterium | reverse complement strand
AGATCATTTAGTGACCCTACCTAAGGCTGCACCGCTCAAAATGGCGACCTTCATTCTTGGCTACGTTGCTATTGCAGTAGTTGCGGTTATTGGAATTCTTCAATTCAATACCATCGGATTCATCATTGTTTTATTTATGAGTGCAATCCACTTTGGTATTGGGGATGCTGCCTTCCTAAATGAGATTGATAAGCGAGTTGAAACCTCGAAAAAACTCAATCGATGGTTCTACATTCCCGCTGCTGGCTTCACTCCCGTCTTTATTCCCTTGGTCAACTCTGCAAGTACCGAGGCACTAGCTTCTGTAAATCCTGCTTTGATTAACTGGCATCAAGGCTTTGATGCTCAGATCTTGTTTGCAGTCACCGCTTTCGCAGTCTTTTCAATTCTTGTAATGATCTTTGATAAGCGAAGTCGAGAGGCGCTAGATCTGAGCTTATTGCTGCTGCTTGCTCACTTTGCGCCTCCACTTATTGCCTTTGCTGTCTACTTTGGATGCTGGCATGCGATGCGCCACACCGCTCGCCTAACCCTTTCACTGCCAAGATGTATTGCGGATTTAACTCAAGGAAATCCCAGAAAAGCATTTTCACATGCGGTCATTCCAGGATTGCCGGCTCTTGTTGGAACCTTTGCCGTGGCTGGAGTCATGGCCTTAAGCGGACAAGATTTCTCTGATGAGTTCTTTTGGATGGCATTGGTAGTTGTGTGGGCGCTCACTGTCCCTCACATGGTAGTTACAGCTAAATTGGATCGTGCAGCATTAACCTAGCCTTATGAAATATAAAGCTTTAGCAATTGCCCTTGCAGTAGTAGCAACAACGATTTCTCCAGCACAAGCGGCGCCAAAGTATGTCTTTCCAATTGTGGGCTGTGAGTACTCATATCCAAAGGCACACCATAGTTATCCAGCAACAGATATCTTTGCCAACGCTGGTTGCCGTTATGTTGCAGTTACCTCAGGTGTTATTGATGAAGTAAATCGCGTAGACACATGGTCTGGGAAAACTAATTTAGGAATTGATCGTGGTGGCTTATATGTTTCCTTGATTGGTGAAGATGGCGTTCGTTATTACGCATCTCATCTGCGTTCAATTCCACAAAGTATTCAGCCAGGGGTTGCAGTGAAAGCTGGCCGACTTTTGGGAACTGTTGGAACTTCAGGAAGTGCTCGTGGAACTAAACCACATATTCACTTTGGTCTTTCATGGAGCACGCCGCCACAAACTTGGTGGGTACGACGTGGCATGGTGTGGCCATGGAAGTACTTAGATGCATGGAAGGCAGGAAGAGATCTTTCCCCTGCAAAAGAGGTTGAAGCTAGACGCTTAAAGGTTGGCGATCTTCCACCAGAACCAGTGAACGAAAAAAGGAAGTAAATAAAAAAACCCCGCCAGTTACCTGGCGGGGTTTTTTAATAGTTAGTGTTGATTAGGCAGGGTTTACTGCATCAGCCTGAGGACCCTTTGGACCCTGTACGACCTCAAATGAAACTGCCTGACCCTCTTCAAGGGACTTGTAACCGTTTCCTTGAATTGCTGAGTAGTGAACGAATACATCTTGTCCGCCACCATCAACTGCAATGAAACCGAAACCCTTTTCAGAGTTGAACCACTTAACTGTGCCTGTTGCCATGTATTTATTTTCCTTCGATATGTGGGTGATCCGAGAAATCCTCGGTTCACGGTCTTCCTCTTGCTCCAGCGATACCGATTATGCAAAACATGAAACGGGTACTGATTAAGCGTCCGACTGAGGTGAACTCTACCGCCTGTAGCCCCGTATGCCTAAAGGGGGAGTAGACAGTTTTAGGCTCAGTGGTGTCTAATTGAGGTGTTCGCAAAGCAAGTTTGAGCCAAAAATGCTGCTGGGGAAGGTCGCATTTGGGCAACCTTGCAAGGAGAACCATGGAACGTTTAACCACGCCCTCAAACCGTCAGCAGGTTCGGGGTTTCTTAACAATTCACTCATCACCATCTGCGCTGCGCCACCATATTGATTGGGCGATTCAAGCTGCTCTTGGAACCTGGGTGAAGCCAACGTGGAGCCCCCAACCATTGCTCCCTGGCTCTTATCGAACTCAAATCGAATTTCGCGACCGCGAAGGTGCCGCCGCTGAGCTTGCAAGTTCACTTCACAGTTGGCATTACCTGAACTTTGAGGTTATTGAAAACACTGACAATGGTGGCGAACTCTTTAGATGCACCCCTGAACTTGGTATCCATCGCTCTCTTGTTGATCAGACAGGTGCGGTCATCCTTACTGAAAATCAACTCGGTAACGCATTAAAAAACTCTTTCGATGAAGAAAGCATTCGCGAAGCAATTGCGGCGCTACTGGGAAGTGCGTGGGAGCTAGAGCTCGATCGATTTAGGAGTGTTGACCTTCAAGAGATTGCACATCTTCGAGCAATCTAGCCAGTAGGATGCAAATATGACTCAACTTAATGAAAGCCCAATCATCACCGTAGAACGCCGCAAAGCCATAACAATTATCGTTGCAGCGGTAATCATGTCCCTTGCAATTGGTGGCGGATTAATGCAGGTTGGTTCAGGTTTTGCATCCCGTAGTAGCGATGGAATTACCGTTACTGGATCTGCAAAGACAACAGCAACCGCCGACAACGCGGTATGGGTTCTTAATGTGAGTTTGTCATCTCCAACTGTTGCAACCGCAGTTAAAAAGGTTGATGCAGATGTTGCAGCATTGTCTAAGTACTTAACTGAAGGTGGAATTGCAGCCCAAGGCCTAACCCTTGGAGCCGTCGCTACCTTTGCAAATGAGGAGTACATCAACGGAAATGCGACCGGCAGAATTCTTTCCTACCGTGCAACTCGCGAAGTAACTGTGCGATCTAAGGATGTGCAATTAGTTTCCAAGCTCAGCCAAGGTATCGGAACACTTTTGGCAACTGGTATTAACGCCAATAACTATGGACCTGCGTACTACATCTCTAACCTTCCAGAGCTTCGCCCACAGTTGATGGCAGAAGCGATGAAAGATGCCAAGGTTCGTGCCGAAGCATTAACCAAGGCTGTAGGTGGAAATATAGGAGCACTAGTCAATGTGAAGGCTGGGCCTATCCAAATCACCACACCTGATTCAACTATGACAGCTGATTACGGTGCTTATGACACATCGACTATTGAAAAGACAGTTACAGCTACAGTTTCTGTAACCTTCAAGAGTTAATTAGTGGTGCGGCCAGCTGAAACACGGCCAGATACCAACCACACGAGAACGCTGTGCGAAGGAACTTGAACCTTTGCAGATGGAGCAGCAATTACAGGTTCGTAAGTCTGTACCTTTTTAGATGCATCAAAGATACATCTAAAGGTTTGACCCCAACTGGCATCTGGAAGCGTAAAGGTAGTCTCTTGATTAGATGAGTTGAGCATTAATAACAGTGCTTTGTTGGGATCGGCTTCGATAAAGACTGTGATACTTCGCTTTTCTTCATCGCGCCAGTGATCATCGCTCATTTCATTTCCGCCCAAGGAAAACCAGGCGATATCTTTTCTATTTGTTCCCTTATCAAGTGCCCCAGTGAAAAACTCTGAGGCAACATCGGCTAGATAAGAGTCGCGGATCTCGGCTAAGGATTTAACGGAATCTAAAATATCTTGTTGTTCCTGACTTAAACTCCAAGGAAGAGCCCATCCTCCATTGAATGAGGCTTCAGTTTCTTCTGAGTGATCCAGCGGCAATGAGTAAGCATTGTTAGAACCATTTTGAGTTCTGCTCACCTCATCACCCATGTTGAGCATCGGAACTCCTGAAGAGAGCATCAAGGTGGCTAGTAAAGATTTTTTAAGTCGAGTTCGAACCTCTTGGATCTGAGGGTCATTACTTTCACCTTCATGCCCAACATTCCATGAACGGTTTGAGTCGTTGCCATCCGCGTTATTTTCAAGGTTTGGGTGGTTGTGTTTCTCATTAAAAGAAACCATGTCATGGATGGTGAAGCCATCATGAGCTGCAACAAAGTTAATTGAAGATGTGGGTCCGCGATAGTGGAAGATATTGCTAGAGCCGCTGATACTTGATGCGATATCTGAAACACCTTCTCCGTAGCCACGTGCTAAATCACCTAACCAAAATTGGCGAACCGAGTCACGGTACGCGTCATTCCATTCACGCCATGGATGCGGAAAATCACCTAATGAATAACGGGAGATATCCCAAGGTTCAGCGATCATTTTGAAGTTACGAAGTACAGAGTCTGCGCCAATAGCTGCCATAAGTGATGAGTTGAAGGCGCTATCACTTGTGTAAAGAGCGGTAGTTAGGTCAAACCGGAAGCCATCAACTCCGACAACTTCAATCCACCAGCGCAGGGAATCAATAATTTGGCGCACAGAGTGAGGTTTGCTTGCAGCAAAAGTATTTCCGCACCCAGTTACATCCAGATATCGACCATTTGAATCCTGCCTGTAATAAGCATGTCCATCAATTCCCTTATACGAAAGGGTTGGACCACCTACTCCACCTTCTGCGGTGTGGTTGTAAACAACATCCAAGATAACTTCAATACCAGCGGCATGTAATTGATCAACAGACCATTGCAGTTCGGTAATCGGATCCGATGTACAGGCATACTCTTTATGGGGAGCGCTAAAGAGTAAAGAGTTGTAACCCCAATGATTTTTGCGACCACGGCTATGAAGTGTCGGCTCCGTTATAAATTGCGCAATTGGTAAGAGCTCTAAGGCGGTAACACCAATTGATTTCAAATGCGAGATGGTGCTGGGGTGACCAAGAGCTTTGTAACTTCCGCGTTCATTTTCTGGAATCTCATTATTAAAGGCGGTTAACCCCTTTACATGTGCTTCATAAACAATGGTCTTAGCCCAGGGCACAAGCGGCCGGTTTACTTGGCGAACTGGATAATCTGTTACAACCGAGTACGGAACCTTTCCGGCGCTGTCACGATAATCGCGTTGATTTAAATCGCCATCACCAGAAAGATCATGTGCAAAATGGCCGTAAATTTCAGGGGAGTAGATAACATCTCCATCAACCACATGGGCGTAAGGATCAAGCAGTAATTTGGCGGGGTTAAGGCGAACGCCGTATTCCGGAATCCAAGGTCCATAGACGCGATATCCATATCGCTGTCCTGCGCGAACGCCAGCTAGGTACCCATGCCAGATCGGTCCATTGCGATGGGACATGGCAAAACGTGTTTCAACCCATTTTCCATTGACCTCATTAAAGAGGCATAGCTCAACAGCATCTGCAGCGTTGCTCCAGATCGCAAAGTTGGTTCCGCCATCTGTGACGGTAGCGCCAAGGGTTCGTGGATCTGCAGGAAGCATGGTGGGTATCTTGCCTTGGTTAGGGGTAAAAGGAGGGGTTTTTGAGTGTGATTGAGGTAGCCAATTGGGTTACTCACCAGTAACCTGTGGCTATGAAAATCGCCGTTTGCGTTAAGCAGGTCCCAGATTCATGGGCTGAAAAGAAGATGGTCAATGGAGTTCTCGATCGCGAGAGCGTTGATGCAGTTCTCAATGATCTCGATGAGTATGCGGTTGAAGAAGCGCTACGTATCGCAGAAGCTCATGGTGGAAATGAAGAAGGTGGAGCTCACACAGTTACCGTGATCTCAATGGGCCCAGAGCGTGCAACCGAAGCGGTTCGTAAGGCGTTATCAATGGGTGCAAATGATGCGATCTTGGTTACCGATTCAAAGCTTGCTGGTGCAGATGCGCTCGCAACATCTGCGGTACTTGCAGCGGTCATCGAAAAGGGCGGATTTGATCTCGTTGTTTGCGGAACAGAGTCAACAGATGCGCGAATGAGCGTTGTTCCTGCGATGTTGGCAGAGCGTTTGAATGCAGCACAACTTACCTTTGCTTCAAAGGTTGAGGTTGATCCAGCTGCTCAGAAGGTTTCAATCACACGTGTAACAGAGGCGGGCGTGGAAGAGATGAACGCCCAATTCCCTTGTGTTATTTCAGTTGTAGAAAAGATCAATGAACCGCGTTACCCGTCATTTAAGGGGATCATGGCGGCAAAGAAGAAGGTTATTGAGAACCGAGATTTAGCTGCAGTCGGAGTTGCGGTGGATTCTGCATGGTCACTTGTTGCAGATTCATCACCTCGTCCGCCACGTGCGGCAGGAATTAAGGTCACTGATGACAACGCTGCAGAGCAAATGGTTTCATTCCTAGCAGAAAAGAAGTTGATATGAGCAATGTATTGATTTTGGCTGACTTTGTAAGCTCAAAGGCGACAAAGACAAATGCTGAGTTAGCAACTCTTGGTGCGCGCATTGGCGAGGTAACAGCTGTGGTTTTGGCACCGGCAGGTAAAGGTGCAGCTATGGCTGCTGAGATCAATAAAGGTCCAGTATCCAAAGTTGTTGTCGTTGAATCAGATGCATTTGTAAACAACGGTGTGGCTGCAGTTGCCGATGTGCTTTCCCAGATTATTGCATCGCAATCGCCAGCTGCAGTTCTTGTTGCTTCACATGCCTTTGGTAAAGAGGTTGCAGCTCGCACCGCGGTGAAGAGCGGTTCAGGAATCATCACAGATGCGGTCGATGTCGCTGCAGATGTAACTGCAACGCAACTTGTATTTGGTGGCTCTACAACTGTGCACTCAAAGGTTTCACACGGAACCCCAATCATTACAGTGCGTCCTAATTCAATTGATGCACAAACAGATGCCGCAACTCCAGCGGTTGAAACACTTTCATTGCAGGTGTCAGATTCATCCAAGAAGGCAACTGTTACTTCAACACAACCTCCTGTTCAAGGTGGTCGCCCAGAGTTAACAGAGGCAAATATTGTTGTTTCGGGTGGGCGTGGAACAAATGGAGATTTCTCAGCGGTTGAAGGTTTTGCAGACTCATTAGGAGCCGCCGTTGGTGCATCACGTGCAGCCACTGATGCTGGTTGGTACCCACACTCTTATCAAGTTGGACAAACTGGTAAATCGGTAAGCCCGCAGCTCTATGTTGCATGTGGAATTTCAGGCGCGATCCAGCACCGTGCAGGAATGCAGACAAGTAAGACAATCGTTGTGATCAATAAAGATCCTGAAGCCCCGCTCTTTGAGATCGCTGATTTCGGCGTCGTAGGAGACTTGTTTGCCGTTCTGCCTAAGGCAACGGAAGGCGTTAAAGCCCGCAAGTCATAGACTTAGGCCCGTGCCTTCGATCTATCTAGACCATGCAGCAACGACACCACTGTCGCCTGCCGCTTTCAAGGCGATCACCGCTCAGCTTCAAGAATTGGGCAACCCATCAAGTCTGCATACGCATGGACGTGCGACCCGCAAAGCTCTCGAAGATGCTCGCGAAGCGATAGCTGCACAAGTTGGCTGCCTGCCATCTGAAGTTATCTTCACCGGTTCGGGCACAGAAGCAAACAACATTGCGCTAAAGGGTTTGTGGTGGAACGGAAAGGCGAAAGGCAAAAGCCTTGTAGTTATTTCAGCGATTGAGCATCACGCAATTCTGGATCCTGCGCATTGGTTAGAAACACATGAAGGCGCTGAAGTAATTCTTGCTCCAATCAATGTTCATGGAGTTGTGGATCTTGATTTTATTCAGGATTTAATCGCAAAGCGTGGCCATGAGATCGCTGTTATTTCAATAATGCACTCCAATAATGAAACAGGTGTAGTACAACCAGTTCAAGAAATTGTTTTGTTAGCAGGAGATATTCCAGTACACACCGATGCCGTACAAAGTTTCAAGAAAGTTCCTCTTAACTACAAAGAACTTGGAGTTACCGCGCTAACTTTGAGCGCCCATAAAATTGGCGGTCCACTTGGTATTGGAGCTTTGATTTTGCGCCGTGCTTACGAGATTCCAGCGCTGCTCCATGGCGGAGGACAAGAACGCGAGATTCGTAGTGGAACATTAAACGCTCCGAGTATCGTGGCATTTTCCGCCGCCGCTACAGAGAGTTACCCAAGCGCTGCAGTTCAAACCTTGCGCGACAATTTCATCACCGCTTTGCGCACAGCAATTCCGGATGCATATGTAAATGGTGAAGCTAGCAAACGTTTACCTGGAATCGTTAATGTCACCTTTCCAGGAACGCAAAGCGATACCTTGCTTCTGCTTTTAGATAATGCAAACGTTTCTGCATCGACCGGCTCTGCATGTAGCGCAGGTGTTCACGAAGCTAGCCATGTATTGCTTGCGATGGGACACACCGAAGTGAGTGCACAATCCTCACTTCGTTTCTCCTTTGGTGCCGCATCGACCCAGGCAGATGTTGATTATGTAATGTCAGTGCTGCCAGATGTAATTGCGACAGGACGGGCGGCAAACAAAGTATGAAGTTGATAGCAGCGATGAGTGGTGGAGTTGATTCTGCGGTAGCTGCTGCCCGCGCAGTTGAGGCGGGCCATGAGGTCATTGGTGTTCACCTAGCTTTGGCGGCAAATCCGCAAAAGTATCGTTCAGGCGCTCGTGGATGTTGCACAATCGAGGACTCTCATGATGCACGACGAGCCGCCGATGTGATCGGTATTCCTTTTTACATTTGGGACATGGCTGAAGAGTTTCATGATGGCGTAGTGGAGGATTTCTTAGCTGAATACTCAGCGGGCAGAACGCCCAACCCATGTTTACGATGCAATGAGAAGATTAAATTTGCAGCTGTCCTAGATCGTGCAAGAGCCATGGGATATGACGGAGTTGTCACAGGACACTATGCACGTACACAAATCG
>CALMBJ010000117.1 GCA_937860175.1 uncultured Actinomycetes bacterium | reverse complement strand
CCCACGCATACTTCAGCTGATTAAAGATCTAGCTGAGTATGAAAAGGCACCGCTGGAAGCCAAAGCAACTCTAGAACAGATCGAACAATCCCTTTTCAGTGACAACCCAGTCGCCTACTGCCATGTCGCAGAAGAAAATGGTTTAGTAATTGGAATCTCTATCTGGTTCCTGAACTACTCAACATGGGTAGGCAAGCCAGGTATTTACCTTGAGGATCTTTACGTTGATCCCGCACATCGCGGCAAGGGATATGGCTTAGCTTTCCTTAAGGAGCTCGGAAAGATTTGCGTAGAACGTGATTATGAAAGGTTGCAGTGGTGGGTTCTGGATTGGAACCAACCAAGCATCGATTTCTACAAATCCCTTGGCGCAGTGCCCATGGATGAGTGGACCGTTTATCGCGTTAGCGGAGATGCACTTAAAAAACTTGGTAGTTAATTAAGCGGTTGGTGCTTCAGCAAGATCTTCAGGAGTATCAGGCATTGCAGCCTTTGGTGCTCCCTTGAATGTAAAGACAGCTTCCGCGCCCTCACCTTCAACATCTACGACGATGATCTCGCCAGCCTTAAGCTCACCAAACAAAATGCGCTCTGACAATGAGTCTTCGATCTCACGTTGAATCACACGACGCAATGGACGAGCACCCAACAACGGATCGTAACCACGCTCTGCTAGAAGATCCTTTGCAGCTGGTGTGAGCTCAATGCCCATGTCCTTTGCCTGCAAACGATCATCTAGGTTCTTAAGCATCAAATCAACGATCTGGATGATCTGTGGCTTAGTCAACTGGTGGAAGACGATGATGTCATCAATACGGTTGAGGAACTCAGGGCGGAAGTGTGACTTAAGTTCATCACTGACCTTGCCCTTCATGCGCTCGTAATTTGTTAGATCATCATCGCTGTTAGCAAAGCCAAGCCCGAGTGACTTAGAGATGTCACGAGTACCAAGGTTTGTTGTCATGATGATGACAGTGTTCTTGAAATCTACTGTGCGACCTTGAGAATCTGTAAGGCGTCCATCTTCAAGGACCTGTAGAAGTGAGTTGAAGATATCTGGGTGTGCCTTTTCGATTTCATCGAAGAGAACAACTGAGAAAGGACGACGACGTACCTTTTCAGTGAGCTGTCCACCCTCGTCATAACCGACATACCCTGGAGGTGCACCGAACAAACGTGATGCGGTGTGACGCTCTGAGTACTCAGACATATCAAGTTGAATCAACGCATCCTGATCACCAAACAGGAATGAAGCAAGTGTGCGTGAAAGCTCTGTCTTACCTACACCTGAAGGACCAGCGAAGATAAATGATCCACCTGGACGGCGTGGATCCTTTAGCCCTGCGCGGGTACGACGGATCGCTTGTGACAACGCCTTGATCGCTTGATCCTGACCAATAA
Organism: uncultured Actinomycetes bacterium; assembly: GCA_937860175.1. Lineage (GTDB taxonomy): Bacteria > Actinomycetota > Actinomycetes > Nanopelagicales > Nanopelagicaceae > Planktophila. Next base: position 7,212 of record CALMBJ010000117.1, on the reverse strand, counting down.
CGCGGTTGTGTAGTTCATCCTCCATGCGAAGCAGACGTGCTGTCTCTTCCTCAGTAAGTTTGAATACAGGAATACCGGTTGAGAGAGAAAGTACCTGTGCGATGAGTTCTTCATCAACCTCGGTGACCTTATCTAAATCAGTTGCCTTCCAATTCTTTTCAGCATCAGACTTTTCTGCGATGAGGTTCTTTTCCTTATCGCGAAGAGTTGCTGCTAACTCGAAATCCTGACCATCGATTGCAGATTCTTTCTCCTTGCGAGCACTTGCAATCTTTTCATCAAACTCGCGAAGTTCAGCAGGTGCTGTCATGCGCTTAATGCGAAGACGTGAACCCGCTTCATCGATAAGGTCGATCGCCTTGTCTGGCAAGAAACGATCTGAAACATAGCGATCAGCCATGTTCGCTGCTGCTGCGAGCGCACCATCGGTAATTGATACACGGTGGTGGGTTTCGTAGCGATCGCGAAGACCCTTCAAAATTTCAATGGTGTGAGCAACTGATGGCTCCTTCACCTGAATTGGCTGGAAACGGCGCTCAAGCGCGGCATCCTTTTCAACATGCTTGCGGTACTCATCAAGTGTTGTTGCACCAATTGTCTGTAACTCACCGCGGGCAAGCATTGGCTTGAGGATGCTTGCAGCATCAATTGCACCTTCTGCAGCTCCTGCACCTACAAGTGTGTGAATCTCATCGATGAAAAGAATAATGTCACCACGAGTTTTGATCTCCTTAAGAACCTTCTTTAGGCGCTCTTCGAAATCTCCACGGTAGCGAGAACCTGCAACAAGTGCACCCAAATCAAGTGAGTACAGCTGCTTATCCTTCAAAGTTTCTGGAACATCATTCTTGTAAATCGCTTGTGCAAGACCTTCAACAACCGCGGTCTTACCAACACCTGGTTCTCCGATAAGAACAGGGTTGTTCTTTGTGCGACGTGAAAGAACCTGCATCACACGTTCGATCTCATTTTCACGACCAATAACTGGATCAAGCTTTCCTTCGCGGGCAGCTTGTGTCAGGTTGCGACCAAATTGATCAAGAACCAAAGATGTAGATGGAGTTCCTTCTGCAGGTCCTCCAGCTTGAACAGCTTCCTTACCCTGATAACCAGAGAGAAGTTGAATAACCTGTTGACGAACTCGATTGAGATCTGCGCCAAGCTTTACAAGAACCTGTGCTGCAACACCCTCACCTTCGCGGATTAAACCAAGAAGGATGTGCTCTGTTCCGATGTAGTTGTGACCTAACTGCAACGCTTCACGAAGTGAGAGTTCAAGAACCTTCTTCGCGCGCGGAGTAAATGGAATGTGACCACTTGGAGCTTGTTGTCCTTGACCGATGATCTCTTCAACTTGTGCGCGTACGCCTTCAAGTGAGATGCCTAGAGATTCAAGCGCCTTAGCTGCAACGCCTTCACCTTCGTGGATCAAGCCCAGAAGGATGTGCTCGGTGCCGATGTAGTTGTGGTTGAGCATGCGTGCTTCTTCTTGGGCCAGCACGACAACGCGACGGGCTCGGTCTGTAAAGCGCTCAAACATGGGCGGTGCTCCTTTGGATCGTTCTTTCGTTAAGCCTAATACCTGCATGGGCAGGCCCGCGAGGCGGATTCCTACCGCTCTCTATAACCCTAAATGTGGCGGGGTTATGCCCGAAATTGGACTAAATCTGGGTCTTTATAGCTTCTTGAGCATTCGGGTATTTCCCAGGGTATTGGGCTTTACCGACTCAAGATCCAAGAACTCCGCCACACCAGCATCGTAGGAACGCAGGAGCTCCTTGTAGATCTCGGGCTCAACCGGTGTTCCTTCAATAACTTCAAAACCATGACGACCAAAGAACTTTGTTTCAAAGGTCAAACAGAAAACTCTCTTTACACCGATATTTTTTGCACGATCAATAATTGAATCCAGGATCTGATGACCCACACCTTGGCCGCGAAGCTCTTCGGAAACAGCAACGGTGCGAACCTCAGCTAGATCCTCCCAAAGAACGTGAAGTGCTCCGCAACCAACAACCTTGTCGCCTTCAACTGCAACCGTAAACTCTTGCACGCTTTCATACAAAGTTACAGTTTCCTTTGAAAGCAAACGACCCTGCGGTGCATACGAGTCAATTAATTGACGGATGCCCCTAATGTCGCTGGTACGTGCTAAACGAATCTCCATTGATTAATCAATTTCTGGCTTAACAAGTGGGAACAAAATTGTTTCGCGAATTCCAAGACCAGTAAGTGCCATAAGTAAACGATCGGCACCCATTCCCATTCCACCGGTTGGTGGCATTGCAAACTCCATTGCGCGCAAGAAATCTTCATCTACCTGCATCGCCTCTAGATCGCCCTTTGCACCAAGAGTTGCCTGTTCTACTAAACGATCGCGTTGTACAACGGGGTCGATCAACTCTGAGTATCCCGTTGCAAGTTCAAAGCCATCGATGTAAAGATCCCACTTTTCTGCAACTCCTGGAAGTTCGCGGTGTGCACGTACTAGTGGAGATGTATCTACTGGGAAGCCCATAACAAATGTTGGTTCAACTAATAGATGACGTGCAACATGTTCAAAGATCTCTTCTGCAAGCTTTCCGGTAATCCACTTAGGATCAATCTTCATTCCTAGCTTTTCAGCGATCTTCTTTAAATCTGCATACGGGGTAAGGGCTGTAACGCTCTCGCCCACACTGTTGGAAATAGCGTCATATAAGGAGATTTGCTTCCACTGGCCACCAAGATCTGATTGGCGACCATCGTGGTGGGTTACAACATGTGAACCAGCTACCGCCATCGCTGCATTCTGAACCAAGGTACGGGTCAGATCAGCGATAGACATCCAGTCGCCGTATGCCATATAACTTTCAATCATCGCAAACTCTGGACTGTGTGAAGAGTCTGCGCCTTCATTACGGAAGTTACGGTTGATCTCAAATACACGTTCCATTCCACCGACCACACAGCGCTTTAAGAAAAGCTCTGGTGCAATTCGAAGGTAAAGATCCATGTCATATGCGTTTGAGAAAGATTTGAAGGGACGAGCGGCAGCTCCTCCGTGCATAACCTGAAGCATTGGTGTTTCGACTTCAATGAAGTTGGCCTTATCAAAGGTGTCGCGAAGAGATTTCATAACAGTAGGACGCATGCGCGCATTGCTACGAGCTTCTGGGCGAACAATTAAATCTACATAGCGCATGCGAACACGTGTCTCTTCAGACATCGGCTTGTGGTCATTTGGCAATGGACGCAGTGACTTAGAAGCCAGTGTCCAAGAGCTTGCCAAGATTGAAAGCTCACCACGCTTTGATGTAATGATTTCTCCGGTGATTGAAACAATGTCACCTAGATCAATATCTGACTTCCATGAATCAAGTGCTTCTTGTCCAACCTTGTCTAAAGACAACATCGCCTGTAGCTCGGTTCCATCACCTTCGCGCAAAGTTGCAAAGCAAAGCTTTCCGGTGTCGCGCTTAAAAATAATTCGACCAGTTAATGATTCGACATCACCGGTTGCTACATCAATTTCAAGCCCTACATACTTTTCACGGATCTCCTTTAGAGATTTGGTGCGAGGCACAGAGACTGGGTATGGCTCAACGTTGCGCTCAAGTAAAGAGGCGCGCTTTTCACGTCTAATTCGGAGCTGCTCAGGCAGATCCTCTTCGATAGGTAAATTCTCTGTGCTCATAGGTCGGGAAGTCTACCGACTCATGCATTTCGTTCGTGAATCAGGCGAAGCCCAATTAGCGTTAAATCAGGCTCATGATGGTCGATAGTTTCTGAAACCCCGATGATGAGCGGTGCTAAACCACCAGTTGCAATCACCGTTGGCTTTTCAGAGTACGACTCCATGAGCTCTGCGGTGATGCGGTCGACCAATCCATCAACCTGTCCAGCAAATCCATAAATCGTTCCAGATTGCAGCGCCTCAACTGTGTTCTTGCCAATGACATTCTTAGGCTTAATCAATTCGACCTTACGAAGTTGTGCGGCACGTGATGCAAGAGCATCGACAGAGATTTCGATTCCTGGGGCAAGTGCGCCACCTAGGAACTCACCTTTTGGTGAGACAACATCAAGATTTGTTGATGTTCCAAAATCAACAACAATCGCTGGGCCACCAAACAATGTATGCGCGGCCAAGGTGTTAACGATGCGGTCTGCACCGATCTCCTTGGGGTTATCAACTAGCAGAGGTACACCGGTTTTGATTCCTGGTTCAACAATTGTGACTCGAACATCTGAAAAGTAATCGGCGATCATGGTGCGAAGTTCACGCAATGTTGCTGGAACTGTTGAACAAACAGATAAGCCAGTTAGGTTGTAATCTTCGACAAGTGCGCGGTACTGCAACCACAGCTCATCAGCGGTGCTACGAGGATCTGTCTTTACGCGCCAAGACCTAATCATCTCCTTGTCATCAAAGATTCCAAGTACTGTGTTTGTATTTCCGACATCAACTGTTAGTAGCATCGTTATCTCCCCACCATTGGCATGTTGTCTAACAAGCGAACACCTTCCACCCAGCCTGCAATAATTGCCCTACGGCTTTCTGTTGCTTCATTTGCAGGTGAAAAATCTCTTTCATCAATGATTGTTGCGTAATCCTTTTCAAAACCTGGCTCTGTGGCAAGGGTTGAGTTAAGAACTTCTTGAGCAATTTCTACAGTTGGAGCAAGCTTTGCTGCAGCCAACGCCCGATGAATAACTAGCGCTGTATTGCGTCCTGATTCACTTAAGCGAACATTGCGTGAAGACAAAGCCAGCCCATCAAACTCGCGAACTGTTGGCACTGCAACGATCTCAACCTTGCTCTTCATCGCTTTAATGATCGTTAACTGCTGAAAATCCTTTTCACCAAAGATCGCTTTGTCTGGCTTTGCGATTGCAAACAAGCGATCAACAACTGTTACAACCCCATCAAAATGCCCCGGACGAGATGCTCCTTCAAAGAGATTACCTAAAGCACCTGCGCTAAGGGTTTTAAAACCTTCGGGGTATAGATCTTCATACTCTGGAAACCAAACCTCGTTTGCCCCAGCAATAGTTGCAATCTCAATATCCCTTTGTGGTGTGCGGGGATACTTTTCTAGGTCATCTTTATTTTCAAACTGCAAAGGGTTAACAAAAATGCTGACGATGACATCTTTATCAAGCGCGCGGGCACGCTTGATCAACGCTTGGTGGCCTTTATGCAAGGCACCCATAGTTGGCACTAATACAGTCATTTCAGTGGCTCCAGTCCTTTCAGGTACCGGGCGAGATACTGCAAACTTTACCGCTAAGCGGGCAATTGCTCCAAAAGTTCTTTGATCGGTCCATGTGTAAGCAGGATTGCTTCAGGCTCAATCTCAAACCATGGCGCTAAAACAAATCGACGTTCATGGGCACGAGGATGAGGAAGCATTAACTCATCCGCCTTGCTCAGTAATGAGCCGTATTGAATCAAATCCAAATCAATTGTTCTTGGTCCCCAGTGAATAGTTCGTTCACGGCCCAAGCTCTTTTCAATCCCATGCAGAAGCGACAACAAATCCATTGCTGGTAACTCGCTTTCAATAACGCACACTGCATTCAAGTAATCGGGTTGTTCAGGACCACCAACTGGGGCGGTTGAATGATAAGAAGAAACACTTATCACCTCGGTTGCTTCACGTAACAAAGCAATCGCGAGATCGAGGTTTTCTTTAGGTTCACCTATGTTGGCACCTAACGCAATTACAGCTTTCATCGAGCTCGGGTTACGACAACGGCTATGTCTTTTAATTGAGCCGCAACTGGTGCCTGTGGCTTATGTACCGTCACAGACACTTGCTGCACCTTTAAGTGTTGGTTCAGGACTCGTTCTGCAATTCTGCCTGCCAACTTTTCAATCAGGTTGACTGGATTGCTCGTAATCTCTTCAACAACCAAATCAGTTATCTCCGCATAATTAACTGTGTCCTCAATCGCATCTGAGTTAGAGGGTGTCGTTAAATCAACTGAAAGTGCGAGATCAACAAAGAAATCCTGTCCATCTTTTCTTTCATGTTCAAAAAGCCCGTGATACCCAAAACCATGGATTCCGGTCAAGATGATTTGATCCTTCATTGGCTGAGCACCTCCTTATGTGGCTTCACACTATGAACTCTAACCGCCCACACACCTGTTGTGCCAAGCCGTTTAGTTAACTCGATTGTGGCTTGCTCTCTTTCATCTGGAGTTTCTCCACCTAAGAATCTCTTGCGTGAGCCACCAACTAGTACTGGATAACCCAAGGCCACAAATTGATCGATTGCATCAATGATCGCCCAGTTATGTTCGGCATCCTTTGCAAAACCAATACCTGGATCGATAATCAACTTATCCTTTTGGATTCCTGCATCAAGTGCGGCATCGATACGTTCATTAAGCTCTGAAATCACATCACTCACAACATCGGCATAAATAGCCTTGGAATTCATCTCTTTTGACTGTCCACGCCAATGCATAGCGATATAAGGAACCTGTAATCGAGCAACTGTTTGCAACATATCAGGATCCGCTAATCCCCCACTGACATCATTAATGATTGATGCACCAGCTTTGATGGCAGCCTCTGCGGTGCTGGCGCGCATGGTGTCGATGCTTATTACGGTTCCATGTTTTGCTAACTCTGTAATGACTGGAATTACTCGTGCGATCTCTTCTTCTTCACTGACCCGCTCTGCACCTGGACGGGTTGATTCGCCGCCAATATCAATAATGTCTACACCTTCGGCGATCATCGCTAGGCCACGGGCAACAGCAGCTTCAAATTCATTGTGTCTTCCACCATCGGCAAATGAATCAGGGGTTACATTCAATATGCCCATCACCAACATGGTTTAACCCTTGGTGATTAAGGAGATTGCTTCTGCGCGGGTGGCAGGATTTGTAAGAGCACCTCGTACAGCAGATGTTGTTGTGCGAGCATGTGATTTTTTAACACCGCGCATTGACATACACAAATGTTCGCAATCGATAATCACAATGACGCCAAGTGGATCCAAAATTTCAACCATTGCATCTGCAATTTGTGTTGTTAAGCGCTCTTGAACTTGTGGACGCTTTGAGTACATATCGACCAAGCGCGCAAGCTTTGAAAGTCCAGTGATCTTTCCGCGTGGGATGTAACCAATGTGTGCCACGCCATGGAATGGGGTTAAGTGATGTTCGCAATGTGAAAAGACTTCGATGTCGCGAACGATTACTAACTCTTCGTGG
>CALMBJ010000116.1 GCA_937860175.1 uncultured Actinomycetes bacterium | reverse complement strand
ATCAAGTTGTTACTCAATACCAGCGTACTTCCAATGGCCGCACCTGAGACACGTGCCAACGCGTCAACGCCAAGTAAACCAATGCTCTTCTTTCCCCAAAGTCCAGATTTGACCATAAAGGCAACTGTGTTGAGGCCGTCGCTAAAGGCGTGAACAAGAAGAGCGATGAAAACTGCAAAACCTAAATCCGAGCTAACTTTGAATGCGACACCAAGTGCCAAGCCATCTAGAAATACATGGCCACCCATCGCTATTGCGCCAAAAACCCCAGTGAAGTTATGTGAATGCTTGTGGTCATGTCCGTAATCAGATTCAGCTGGTTCATGTGAGCCGAAGATTCGCTCGTAGAAGTGAAGCAGCAAGAAACCACCGACTAAAGCGATTGAAACAGTTGGGGCGTGCAAGAACTCTTGATCGCCAAGTGCAAAGACCTCTGGCAAAAGATCAAAGGCGACTAAGCCGAGAAGAAGTCCTGCTGATAAACCAAGGACAAGGTGGAGGCGATCCTTCGACTTGAGGGCGAGCGCACCACCGGCAAGGGTGGAGAGTGCTGTCAGGGCTGCGAGGATGATGGCTATGTTCATGGCCAGACAGTATCAGAAAAATGGAAATGATTATCATTTCCAAATCCGAGCCGATACGCTCAGCCCATGCTCGCAATCGCCCGGTTTTCCACCCCTCTTGGTAACGCCTCCCACTTTGAGGCTCAGCTTTCAGTGGCCCTTGAGGCATTTTCGGCCTGTGCCGGTTTTGTGAGCGGCGAATTCGGACAGAACTTAGATGACACAACGATGTGGTCCCTTGTTACCCATTGGGAAAATGTGGGCTCATATCGCAGAGCGTTAAGCAATCTCAATGTAAAGATGAATGCGATCCCATTACTGGCCCAGGCAATTGATGAACCAGGTGCGTATGAACGGCCGTACTCAGAGTAAAATTATCGTACGGAAGTAACACACGTTGCTTTTCGCCGACAGCCAGCCGGATGGGCAAGCCCATGTTTCACCGGCTCTTGAATTCGCCGGATGAGGTAGTGATGGCAACGGACCGTTTAGAAAATATCGTAGGACTAGCAAAGCGTCGTGGGTTTGTTTACCCATCATCTGAAATTTATGGCGGACTTCGCGCATCATGGGATTACGGCCCACTAGGAGTCGAGCTTAAGAACAATGTAAAGCGCCAATGGTGGAAGTCGATGGTCATGGGCCGCGAAGATGTTGTCGGTCTTGATTCATGTGTGATCTTGGCAAAGGAAGTGTGGGAAGCATCAGGACACGTTGCAACATTTAGTGATCCATTAACTGAATGCACCGCATGTAATAAGCGTTACCGCGCAGATCACCTTGAAGAAGCATACGAAGCAAAGCACAAGAAGAAGCCTGCATCATTAACAGAGGTCAACTGTCCAGCATGCGGAAACAAAGGCCAGTTCACGACACCTAAGCAGTTCAGTGGTTTGCTCAAGACTTATCTAGGACCGGTGGAAGATGAATCAGGTCTTGCATATTTGCGTCCAGAAACAGCGCAAGGAATCTTTATTAACTTTGATCAGGTAATGACAACATCACGCAAGAAGCCTCCATTTGGTATTGGCCAAATTGGTAAGTCTTTCCGTAATGAAATTACACCTGGAAACTTTATCTTCCGCACACGTGAGTTTGAGCAGATGGAGATGGAGTTCTTTGTTGTTCCAGGAAGCGATGAAGAGTGGCACCAGTACTGGATCGACACCCGTCTTGCCTGGTATGTAGATCTTGGTATCAACCCAGATCGTCTACGTATTTACGATCACCCGAAGGAAAAGCTCTCGCATTATTCAAAGCGCACAGCAGATATTGAATACAAGTTTGAGTTTGCCGGAACTGAATGGGGCGAGCTTGAAGGTATTGCAAACCGTACCGATTTCGATCTGAAGGCTCACTCTGCTGCATCGGGTAAGGATCTTTCTTACTTTGATCAGGAAAAGGGAGAGCGTTGGACTCCATATGTAATTGAGCCTGCAGCAGGTGTTGATCGTTGCACCCTGACCTTCTTGATGGATGCATTCACCGAAGATGAAGCGCCAAATAGCAAGGGCGAGATGGAAAAGCGCGCGGTGTTAAAGCTTGATCATCGTTTAGCGCCAATCAAGGCTGCGGTATTGCCTTTGTCGCGCAATGCAGATCTTTCGCCAAAGGCGCGTGATCTTGCAGCACAACTTCGCAAGAACTGGAACATTGACTTTGATGATGCAGGTGCAATTGGTCGTCGTTACCGTCGTCAAGATGAGATCGGTACTCCATATTGCATCACCGTTGACTTCGAGACACTTGAAGATAATGCGGTAACAATTCGCGATCGCGACACAATGGCGCAAGAGCGCATCGGCCTAGACCAGGTCGAGGCATGGTTAGCACCTCGTTTACTAGGTTGCTAAAACCACTCTTACTTCCACTAGCAAGCGGTGATCATTACATTGATCCGCCGGTTGTTCTGGCTCCCATGGCCGGAATTACTAACGCTCCATTTCGCACGCTCTGTCGCGAACAAGGTGCAGGTCTTTTTGTTTCCGAAATGGTTACTGCGCGAGCATTGATTGAAAGACGACCAGAAACTTTACGAATGATTGTTCCTGGCAAAGATGAGTGGCCACGTTCTGTTCAGTTGTATAGCGTTGATCCAACAACGATGCGAGCTGCGGTCACAATGCTTGGTAAGGAAAACCTCGCCGATCACATTGATATGAACTTTGGTTGTCCAGTTCCTAAGGTAACTCGTAAAGGTGGGGGAGCCGCGCTTCCATTTAAGCGCAAGCTCTTCACAAGTATTGTTGGCGCAGCTGTTGAAGCTGCAAAACCATTTGGTATTCCGGTAACTGTAAAGATGCGTATTGGCATCGATAGCGATCATGAAACCTATTTGGAGGCCGCACAATCTGCAGCTGATTTAGGGGTTGCTTGGGTTGCGTTGCATGCACGAACAGCTGCGCAGATGTATGAAGGAAAAGCCGACTGGTCTGCAATTGCACGTTTAGTAGAGCACTTAAAGCCAAGCGGAGTGCCTGTTTTAGGCAATGGCGATATTTGGTCGGGTAGCGATGCGGTATCTATGGTTGAGCAAAGCGGATGTGCAGGAGTAGTTGTTGGTCGTGGATGCTTAGGCCGCCCATGGTTGTTTACAGATCTTGTATCTGCACTTAAGGGCGAAGGCAAGCAAATAACACCGACCTTGCATGAGGTCCGTGAGGTTATGTTCCGTCACGCCAATCTAATTGTTGAATACTTAGAATCTGAGGATCGCGGAATGCGCGATATGCGTAAGCACATGGCCTGGTATTTAAAGGGTTTTCGTGTTCCGCGCGAGATTCGTCAT
>CALMBJ010000115.1 GCA_937860175.1 uncultured Actinomycetes bacterium | reverse complement strand
CATTTGGTGAGGCTATTTATTACAGCAAGGAGACAGATGTTGAGACCGCTGAACTGCATCTGCGAGATGTGATGACCTCGATGCTCCGAGAGATACAAGAAAACTACCCTGATAGCCATGTCGGCCAGCGTTGGGCACCGGCTCGTCTTGGTGGAACCGCTCCTGCCCCACTAAACTAAGGACATGTTTAAGAGAAAAGCTAAAGAGAAGAAGATCAAGAAGCCTCGCTTCCAAACATTTCGCGATGCTTACAAGGTCACTAAGCAGGTAAAGCCGTGGATCACCATCGCCCTCATTGCAATCTTTGCGGTTTCATGGGGAACGGGAATTGCCATTGGTTCAGTTATTGGTCAGACAATTTATATCGCCTTTGTCTCCTTGCCACTTGCACTCCTTCTGACGCTTTTCTTCTTCACCCGCCAAGCCGGCACCGCCGCCTACGCCTCAATTGAAGGTCAGATTGGCGCAGGTGCGAGTGTGTTGATGGCCATTCGCAAGGGTTGGACAACTACTCCGGCTGTTGCGGTAACCAAAAATCAGGACATGGTGCACCGAAGTGTCGGTCGTGCAGGAATCGTCCTGACTGGTGAGGGAAGTAATGCGGTGCGTCAGATGATCGCCGATGAGCGCAAGAAGGCGGAACGTTTCGCCCCTGGTGTTCCAATTACTGAAATTCTTGTTGGTAATGAGGATGGACGAGTTCCAATTCGCAAGTTACAGAAGCAGATGCGAAAGCTTCCAAAGAAGTTGACCGCACATCAAATGCGTGAGGTTCGTGCACGTCTTAAGGCTGTTGGCGGAATGTCAATGCCAATTCCAAAGGGACCAATGCCTACTCGTGCACCAAAGATTCGCTAATTACTAACTAAATCTTTTTACTCTCGTTAGTACAGTGCCACTAAATCTTTCATGGAGCCCTCTGCCGTTTTCATCATAGGTAATTGCAAAGACAACGGTGACCAATAGCGCCGAACGAATTAAGGCCTGAACTGGAGTAATCGCTCCCCCATCGGCAAATCTAATGATCTTCACTCCGAAGATTCGATGACCTAAGGAAGCACCTTGTAGCGCTGAGAGGGTTGTAATCTGAAGGAAGAAGAGCGCTAGAACCATCAATGATCTATTGGGCACCATTTGACCTATGCCGCCAGTAGCTGCGGTGATGATGAAGTAACAGGCCAGCCAGTCGACCATCAGCGCTGATAACCGGCGCCCAAGGCTTACACGGGTGAACTCCGTACTCATGTGGCAAGCCTAACGCCCAATGGGCGCAGACGTAACATGAATTTAACAAGCGGGTTATGTCAATTTCACCCGATGGACCTAGGGTTCAACTACGCAAAAGCGCCAGAAACTCAATGATGAGGGGTCTAGCGCATCACATGTGAAATTGGGAGATGCATGTTTAAGAACGCAGCAGAGATTTTTGCCTACATAAAGAAAGAGGATGTCAAACTTGTTGACGTTCGCTTTACCGATTTGCCTGGTATCCAGCATCACTTCAACGTTCCTGTTGAATCATTTGATGAGGCTGTATTTACCGATGGCCTAATGTTTGATGGTTCCTCAATTCGAGGATTCCAAACAATCAATGAATCAGATATGAAGCTGCTACCAGTTCCAGAGTCTGCCTACATTGATCCATACCGCAAAGAAAAAACCCTCATCATCATCTTCTCAGTTCACAATCCAGTTGATAACACGCCATACAGCCGCGATCCTCGTGGTGTAGTTGCTCGTGCAGTTGACTACATGCGCTCTTTGGGAATTGCAGATACAGCTTTCTTTGCACCAGAGGCGGAGTTCTATGTCTTTGACAGCGTTCGCTTCAAGACCGGAATTAACTCAGCTGTACATGAGATCGAATCATATGAAGGCGCCTGGAACACTGGCGTTGAATATGATGCAGATGGAACACCTAATCGTGGTTACCGCACACGCGTAAAGGGTGGTTACTTCCCAGTTTCTCCAACAGATCAATTCGCAGATCTTCGTGATGAAATGGTGATGCAACTAGGCAAGGTAGGACTTCTTGTAGAGCGCTCACACCATGAGGTTGGAACAGCTGGACAGATGGAGATCAACTACCGATTTACAGATGTCCTAACAGCTGGCGATGATGTAATGAAGTTTAAGTACGTCATTCGTAACACAGCATGGCAGGGTGGAAAGACAGCAACATTTATGCCAAAGCCTCTCTTCGGAGATAACGGCTCAGGTATGCACGTTCACCAATCACTATGGAAAGATGGAAAGCCACTATTCTTCGAAGCAGGCACATATGGCGATCTTTCAGATATGGCGCGTTGGTACATCGGTGGTTTGCTTAAGCACGCACCATCATTGCTTGCATTCACCAACCCAACAGTTAACTCATACCGTCGCTTAGTTCCAGGCTATGAAGCTCCAGTAAACCTTGTGTACTCAGCTCGTAACCGTTCAGCTTGTATCCGTATCCCAATTACAGGATCCAATCCGAAGGCAAAGCGCATTGAGTTCCGTTGTCCAGATCCATCATCAAACCCTTACCTAGCCTTCGCTGCAATGCTTATGGCCGGCCTTGATGGAATCGTTAATAAGATCGAACCACCTGCCCCAGTAGATAAGGATCTTTACGAGCTGGAAGGCGAAGAGGCGGCATCAATTCCTCAGGTTCCAGGTTCGCTAGATGCAGTTCTTAATAACCTTGAGGCAGATCACGACTTCTTAACTCGTGGTGGAGTCTTTGCAAAGGATCTCATTGATACCTGGATCGCATTCAAGCGTAAGGAAGAGGTTGACTATGTTCGACTACGTCCGCACCCAGCTGAGTTCGAACTGTATTACGACATCTAAAATCTCTGTAATGGATTAACTCCGTTATAACAAAGCCCGCCCCTGAAAAAGGCGGGTTTTGTTATTTACTTCTTAGAAAGAGTTTTAAAGAGCGCTATCGAAATGAGCGCACTGACTATCGATGCGACGATAACCGCTAATACCGCAACATCTTGAGTCTGAGGATCATCAAATGCCAGGTTGGCAATGAAAATCGCAACGGTGAATCCGATACCTGCAGCACTTCCTGTTGCCAGGATAGAAGGAACATTAGCCCCTTCTGGAAGCTCGGCCATCTTTGCGCGCTTGGCGGCAAGACAGGCCAGCAGCACTCCAACAGGTTTACCAATAACTAATCCAAAGAAAATACCCCAAGCAACCAATGACTGTGAAGCATTGCTAATCGTCTCAGAGGTAATGATTACCCCGGTATTTGCGAATGCAAAGATAGGGACAACAAAAAATGTACTTACTGGGTGGAACTTGTGTTCCAGCCATTCAATGACTGAGACCGATCCATCTTCAATATCTTCAACCTTGGTGCCCTTACGAACAATATTTGGAGTCATCAAACCCAAAATCACCCCAGCTAAAGTTGGATGAACACCCGTCTTAAAAAGTGCAAACCATAAGGTGAAGGCAAAGAGCGAGTACACAAGAGTCGACTCAACCTGTCTCTTATACACATCTGACGCTGCCGACGATCTACTCTGTGT
>CALMBJ010000114.1 GCA_937860175.1 uncultured Actinomycetes bacterium | reverse complement strand
CCCGAGAAGCGTGCATATCAAATCGCTTACAAGGTTGCGGATTTTCTAGTCAAGCAAAATGGCAAAAGTGTTCAAAGGTTGCGTACAAATCTTGTCCGTACCCAGCCAGAGATAACGGCTCTTAATTTAGAGCTATTGGTTGTTGATGCAATGCGCTCATACATGCGCTACTGGTGTGACACATTCCGTTTCCCAGATTGGAGTACAAAACGTATTCAGGAAACTGTATCTGTCACCAACGAAAACCTACTGTTGGATGCAATAGCCGCCGGGACAGGAGTAATCGTCGCGTTGCCTCATGCGGGCAATTGGGATCACGCCGGAGCGTACTTCTGCGGAAAAGGTGTTCGACTGGTAACTGTTGCTGAACGGTTGAAACCCGAAAAACTCTTTCGGAAGTTTCTTAGCTATAGACAGTCGATGGGAATGGAAGTTCTTCCGCTTGATGGTCGTGTTCTAGAAACTTTGGCCGATCGGTTGCGAGATGGGGCGCTAGTTGCCTTGGTTGCCGATCGAGATCTTTCACGTTCTGGCATCGATGTAGATTTCTTCGGAGCTCCTGCGCGTATGCCTGCAGGTCCTGCACTACTTGCCATAAGAACTCAAGCGCCACTGATAACAGCCTTTGTTTCATATACGGAATCTGGAGTTCACATCGATTTCAAGTTGGTAATACTTCCGAGCTCAGGATCTGAGAGGGAAGTGGTTCAAGAGATTGTTCAGATGACAGCTCAACATTTTGAAACTGGGATTTCGCAGCACCCACAAGATTGGCACATGCTGCAAAGAATTTGGACCGATGGCGATTTCAAGGAACGTTTGTAATGCTTACTCGATCACTCAAAATTGGAATCGTGTGCCCATACAGTTGGGACACACCAGGTGGAGTCCAAAACCACATCAGGGATCTAGCTGAGTTTCTGATTGCTGCAGGTCACGAGGTATCGGTTTTAGCTCCCGCCTTAGATGAATCGAAACTTCCGGCATATGTTGTTAACGCAGGAAAACCTATTTCGATTCCATACAACGGTGCGGTGGCACGTGTTCTCTTTGGGCCGGTTGCATTCGCGCGTGTTCGTCAGTGGTTTTCACAGGGAGATATTGATCTTTTACATTTACATGAACCAGCGATCCCATCAATCTCCCTTCTTGCGTGCTGGGCTGCAGATGGACCGATGGTAGGAACCTTCCATGCGGCTGCTAAGCGACAGAAGATAATCTTTGCGATTGGTCCGATTTTGGAGCCTGCTATTGAAAAGTTGTCAGCACGCATTGCAGTGTCTGAAGCAGCAAGACTTACGCTCACAGACCACCTAGATACTGATGCAATTATTATTCCAAATGGAATTTATGCATCTCGTTACGCCCACGGAAGTAAGCAAGAAAAATGGTCTGGAAACACAATTGGTTTCATAGGTCGTTTTGAGGAACCTCGCAAAGGCTTAAATGTGCTGGTTGAAGCACTTCCTGTGATCTCAAGGTTTGCCCCAGATGTAAGAGTCTTTGTCGCAGGTCCCGGAGATCCTGAAGAAGTAATAAAAAGTATCGACCCGCAACTGCGACATAGATTTGAGTTTCTCGGAAGGATTTCGGAAGAGGAGAAAGCAGATTTCATGTCTTCCGTCTCCCTTTATGTGGCACCCAATACAGGGGGAGAGTCCTTTGGAATCATTTTGGCTGAAGCACTAGCAGGAGGTGCCTGTGTAGTTGCAAGTGATATCCCGGCCTTTGATGACTTGCTCGGCCATGGTGAATTCGGTGCTCTCTTTGAATCGGAGAGCCCAACAGAGTTGGCAAAGGTTGTTATTGATTTACTTCGCGATGCTTCAAAGCGCGATCTCTTGGCCGCAGCTGGAAAGCTCCACGCTCAAAGCTTTGACTGGAAGGTTGTTGCCGAGCAGATCTACTCTGTTTATGAGATGTCGATAGTTGGCAGCGAGAAGGTTCGCTTGGCCTCAGATACTCGCCCATGGAACCGTTTCCTTAACAAAGAGGATAAGCAATGACCCGTTGGTTCTTACTATCCCTCTTTGTACTTCTTTCAATCTGGTATCTGACTTTTACTGCCACGCGGTTGGACAGGCTGCATCACAGAGTGGAAACGAGTTGGGCAAATTTAGATGTGTTGCTTCAAAAGAGAGCAGCGGTTGCGCTCGAGATAGCACACAGCGATATTGCAGATCCTGCATCAACAGTCCTTTTGACTGCAGCTGCTTATCAGGCACGTGATGCTGATATACAAAACCGTTCACAGGCAGAAAGTGGCCTTTCTGGAGCGCTTGGTTTACTTCTGGAAGATGCAGAACATCTTGCAACAGCCGCAGATAGCGCTTTGTTAACGGAGCTTTCTGGATTAACCGACAAGATTCGCGTAGCAATTGCGATTCACACAGATGCAGTGACTCGTACTCAAATGGTTAGAGGCAAGTTCATCGTTCGCATCTTTAGATTGGCCGGAACCGCACCATTGCCTATTACTTACGAGTTTGAATCAGATGTTCTCTAAGCGTTCTGCGGTGGCGGGGGTAATCATCGCGGTATTGCTGACTAGTTGTGCCGCTGTTTCTGATTTACTGCCTGAGAAAAAAGCGACAAGCGTCCTTAGCGGCCGTGAAGGTGTTGATGGCCCGCTCTTAGCTGTAAAGATCGATGACACAAATATGGCACATCCACAGATTGGCCTTGAAGATGCAGAGATTGTTTACATTGAACAGGTTGAAGGCGGCCTCACTCGATTGGCTGCAATCTACTCAACCGTTGTTCCTGAAAGAATTGGACCCGTTAGAAGTGCGCGTATTTCAGATATCGATATTTTGAGTCAATTTGGTCGCGTTGCCTTTGCATACAGCGGTGCCCAACGAAAGCTGTTGCCGGTAATTTCTGCATCAAATCTAGAAGATCTAGGTGCACAGCGGCAGAGTCCAAAAATTTACACAACAGATCCAAATCGTGTGCAGCCCTTTGCAATGGTTCTTCGAGCAGATCTTCTGATGCAAAAGGTTAAGGAGGAGCAACGCACCGTCGATATCGCTAAAAACGTAGGTTTTGTATTTGGTGATTTACAAGATGGTGGTGCTCCGACTCAAAAAGTCGAGATGAGTTGGCCTGCCGCAACTTATTCAGCTGAATGGTCCGAAGAGCAATCGCGTTGGCTGTTGTCACATAACGGCAATTTAAATGTGGCAGAAAGCGGGGTCGTACTTGGGCCAACGACTTTGGTCATTCAATTAGTAAAGATTTCACCATCTGAATATGGTGACAAATTTGGAGGGGTTACTCCACTTTCTGAAACAGTTGGCACGGGCAAGGCCTATGTCCTTCGCGATGGTCAACGCTTCGTAACGAGTTGGAGTAGAGCCTCATCCGAGGCGGGAACAACCTTTACCTTTAGCGATGGGGCCACGATGAACTTTAAAGCAGGGCAGGTATGGGTAGCACTGACCGATCGTGAGCCTGAATTCACGTCGCGCGCTGCGGAAAAGAAGAAGTAGGATTGGGCTCTATCTTTCGATTGAAGCGGAGTAATAAATCATGGCTGAAGTAACTGGCACCGGTCGCGTTAAGCGCGGTATGGCTGAAATGCTTAAGGGTGGCGTCATCATGGATGTCGTCAACGCTGAACAAGCAAAGATCGCCGAAGATGCCGGTGCTGTAGCTGTTATGGCGCTAGAGCGTGTACCTGCAGATATTCGCGCTCAAGGTGGAGTTGCTCGCATGTCAGATCCTGACATGATCGAAAAGATTCAAGCGGCGGTGTCAATTCCAGTGATGGCCAAAGCTCGCATCGGACACTTTGTAGAGGCGCGTGTTCTCGAGTCTTTAGGAGTGGATTACATCGATGAGTCAGAGGTGTTGACTCCAGCTGACTACGTAAATCACATCGATAAGTTTGATTTCACCGTTCCATTTGTTTGCGGTGCAACTAATTTAGGTGAGGCGCTACGCCGCATTAATGAAGGTGCAGCAATGATTCGCTCGAAGGGCGAGGCAGGCACAGGAGATGTTTCAAATGCGATGCAGCACATGCGAATGATTGGTGGCGAAATTCGTCGTCTTTCATCTTTGCGTGAGGATGAGCTTTATGTTGCAGCCAAGGAGCTTCAAGCTCCATATGATTTAGTTAAAGAGGTTGCTCAAACCGGAAAACTTCCAGTAGTTCTGTTTACCGCTGGCGGAATTGCAACGCCGGCAGATGCTGCGTTAATGATGAGCAT
>CALMBJ010000113.1 GCA_937860175.1 uncultured Actinomycetes bacterium | reverse complement strand
GTTGGGAAGGAGTTCGTACCTCCACCCACGTTGGTCACACAATGGATGGCATGTTAAGTGATGAGCAGATACAAGAGCTTCGAGATACTGAAGGAGCGGCTTTTGATCGGCTCTTTCTTGAGGGAATGATCCTGCATCACGAAGGTGCGATCAAAATGGCACAGAAAGCAACTGGATCAACTAACAAAGAGGTCGCTGCCTTAGCTGCTGCAATCATTGCAGCTCAAGAAAAAGAGATCGCTTTCATGCAGGAGCTCATTAAGTTCTATTAGACTCTCTCCATGCTAGGTGGAATCAATAACGGACTCTTCATTCAGTCCTTTGGCGGATTTGCTGCCTTGGCGCTCTTGATTCTTGTTCTTAAGTGGGGATTTTCTTCCAACGGAAAAATGATTATCACCCCCATCAAGGCGGGCAAGAAAGATCAGTATGGTTTGTTAAAGCCGTTGCAAACACCTAGCAACTACATCGAAGCTCAAATGGGTCTGCAGAAGCTAGTTGATGCAAATATCAAGGCAACTTTGACCCAGACCTTAGATGGGCCTCAATTAATGGTCTTTGAAAAGGATTTAAAGATTGCAGCTGCAGTTTTAGCTAAGTAGTTCTGCCAGCAAAGCTTCAACTCTGCCTTTGATTTCATCACGAATTACGCGAACCGATTCGATACCTTGTCCGGCAGGATCATCAAGTACCCAGTCTTCATAACGCTTTCCGGGGTAAAACGGGCATACATCTCCGCAGCCCATAGTTATAACCGCATCTGATTCTTGCACCGCTTCATTTGTTAAAACCTTTGGGGTGTTGTTGGCGATATCGATGCCAACCTCTGCCATCGCTTCTACCGCAATTGGATTGATTGAATCTTTGGGAGCGCTTCCGGCAGAAAGCACCTCTACTCGACCCTGCCCGAGCTCGCGCATGAAACCTGCTGCCATTTGAGATCTACCTGCGTTATGAACGCATACAAAGAGAACAGTTGGCTTACTTGTCATGTGTCAACACTTTCACTAGTCCCAGGCCGATTAAGGCTCCAAGAATTTGGGCGGCAATAAACTGAGGTGCACACTCAGGTGCAATTCCGGCAAATGAATCGGTAAATGTACGACCGATAGTCACTGCAGGGTTTGCAAATGAGGTTGAGCTTGTAAAGAAGTAAGCACTTCCAATCCAGGCAGCAACAGCTGCAGGAATAACAGTTAAATTCTTTTGGGATACCAAGAGGTTAATGACCAGAATTAAACCTGCGGTTGCAACGATTTCGGCCAGATACAAGTTGCTTCCAGAGCGCACCTTTGTAGCTGTTTCCACAATTGGGTGATCAAACATGGCATTTGCCAAAAATGCTCCCGAAATCGCACCAAGTACTTGTGCAAATGCGTACTGAATGAACTGAAGCAGAGAGCTCTTACCCTGAAATAAATCAACAAGTGTTACCACCGGATTGAAATGCGCTCCACTAATTGGAGCCAAGATCAGAATCAGCACAGCTAAACCAAATACGGTGGCGATGGTGTTGATCAGCAGTTGTAGGCCAACATCCTTCGTTAAGTCGGTGGCCATGATTCCGGAGCCAACAACGATGGCTACTAAGAGGGTGGTTCCTAGGTACTCAGAGATGAGCTTCTTCATGAGGTGAGGCTACTCATTACTGGGTAAACACAGGGTAAACAAAGCAAAAACCCCACCAACCAATTGGTTGATGGGGTTTCTACTAATTAACTTATGAGACTGCGATGATGTCCACAACAAAGATCAAAGTCTCGTTTGGACCGATTGGACCTGAACCATTTGGACCGTATCCCTTATCTGCAGGAATGACCAAGAGACGACGTCCGCCAACCTTTGCTCCTGGCAGACCTTCCTGCCATCCAGCGATAACGCCAGAGAGTGGGAATGTTGCTGGCTGTCCGCCATTCCATGAAGATTCAACCAATGCACCATTTGACCATGTCATCAATGTGTAATGAACTGTCAATGTAGAAGTTGGTTGAACCTCTGTACCTGTTCCAACGATGATGTCTTGTGTTTGCAATGTTGCTGGTGCTGCACCTGTTGGAGGTGTGATTGTTGGTGCTTCACCTGCGTTACCAGTAACGACTGGAAGTCCTGCTGCTGATTCTGACACTGTGTCATCTCCTCCGAGTGTTGTAATTGATGCAAATCCAATTGCTAATACGGCAAGCACCGCAAATATCTTTAATAATGTCTTCTTTGGCATGGTTCTCCTCGTTATTCGATCTCGCCGATTAATTTAAACTCGCCATCACCGATCTGGCCCTGAGAGCGGTAAAGCTCTAACTTGGCACGGGTATCGGCAATATCAAGGTTGCGCATTGTTAGCTGGCCAATGCGATCTACTGGGCCAAATGCAGCGTTTTCTGTGCGCTCCATTGAAAGCTTTTCAGGGTGATAGCTAAGTCCTGGCCCTGTTGTGTTGATGATTGAGTAATCATCACCACGGCGCATGCGAATTGTTACCTCGCCGGTAACTGCAGAGGCAACCCAACGCATGAGTGATTCACGAAGCATCAGCGCTTGTGGGTCAAACCAGCGGCCTTCGTATAACAAACGACCTAGACGGCGACCCTCTGCATGGTAATTCGCAATGGTGTCCTCATTGTGAATTGCACTGATCAAACGCTCGTATGCAATAAACAACAGCGCCATTCCTGGTGCTTCATAAATTCCACGGCTCTTTGCTTCGATAATTCTGTTTTCGATCTGATCAGCCATTCCGAGACCATGACGTCCACCAACTGCGTTGGCTTCCTTCATCAAGTCAACGACATCATCAAATGATTTTCCATTGATTGATACTGGGCGACCTTGATTAAAGGTGATCTTTACATCCTCAGTATCGATCTTTACCGCAGGATCCCAGAAGCGAACACCCATAATTGGTTGAACTAGCTCAACAGATGTATCAAGATTCTCAAGACTCTTTGCTTCATGTGTAGCACCCAAGATGTTTGCATCTGTTGAGTACGCCTTTTCGGTGCTATCGCGGTATGGAAGACCGTGTGCAACTAACCACTCAGACATCTCTTTCCGGCCACCAAGTTCGGTGACGAAATCCTGATCAAGCCAAGGCTTGTAGATTCGAAGATTTGGATTTGCGAGAAGGCCATAACGGTAAAAACGTTCAATGTCATTGCCTTTGTATGTTGAGCCATCGCCCCAGATTTCAACTGAATCTTGGTGCATCGCACGAACCAACATTGTTCCGGTAACTGCGCGGCCCAGTGGTGTTGTATTGAAGTACTGCTTTCCGCCTGAGCGAATATGGAAAGCTCCACATGCAATCGCTGCCAGACCTTCTTCAACTAAAGCGTTCTTGCAATCAACCAAGCGTGAGATTTCCGCCCCGTACTCCTTAGCGCGACCTGGTACTGAATCAATATCTGGCTCATCGTATTGGCCAAGATCTGCGGTGTAGGTGCATGGAACAGCGCCCTTATCGCGCATCCATGCAACCGCTACCGATGTATCGAGACCGCCTGAAAAAGCGATTCCTACCTTTTCACCAACTGGAAGCGATGCGAGGACCTTAGACATGCCTTAAGTCTAACGGATGTTAAGAGTTGAAAGTTTCTGCTCTAGCGCGGGCTTAACACCCCATTGAGCGGTGATTTCCAGATATCTATCAATATCCAACTGATCGGGCTTTGCATCTGTCTTGACTGCGCGAATCATCAAGTTTCGTGGAGTGTGCTCTCCCCCTACAAATTCAATTACTTCAACACGGTATCCAACCAGTCGCAATAGTTGAGCTCTGAATGAATCAGTTAAGAGATCACCCAAGCGCTCCTTCATTAATCCAAATTTTGTCAGCGCTCCCCATGGCTCTGGGGCGGCATCGATCTGCTTTTGAATATCGTGGTGACAGCATGGAGCTATTAGTAGAAGTTTGGCTCCTCCATTTACCGCCCAGGCGATCGCATCATCAGTTGCGGTATCGCAGGCATGTAAGGCAATTGCGATATCTGCTGAATCAGATGTTGTCTTAGAAATCTCTTCTGCCTTAAAAGAAATAGTTTTAGTGATTCCGAGTTTTTCGGCAATCAAATTATTGCGATCTCTTGAATCTGGACGAACATCAATACCTGTCACTATCACCGGAATTCCCGACTTCATTAAGAATTGATGTGCTGCAAAGGTCAGATAGGCATGGCCCTGTCTCTTATACACATCTGACGCTGCCGACGATCTACTCTGTGTA
>CALMBJ010000112.1 GCA_937860175.1 uncultured Actinomycetes bacterium | reverse complement strand
CATGGTCGATGCGCTAAAGCGCGCATCAGCAAAGCGCATCACAGTGGTTACTCCTTTTTACGGATATGCACGTCAAGATAAGAAGAGCCGCGGTCGTGAGCCAATCACCGCACGTTTAATGGCAGATCTTTTCAAGACCGCAGGTGCAGATCGCCTCATGGCCGTTGATCTTCACACCTCACAAATTCAAGGTTTCTTTGATGGTCCAGTTGATCACCTCTTTGCACTTCCTATGCTTGCAAATTACGTTGGCAGCAAGGTAGATCGCACACGTTTAACAATCGTTTCTCCTGACTCTGGTCGGGTACGTGTCGCTGAGCGCTGGTCAGATCTTTTGGGTGGCTGCCCAATCGCATTTATTCACAAGACCCGCGACCCACGTATTCCAAACGAGTCTGTAACAGGTCGCGTTGTTGGAGATGTTGTAGGTCAAACATGTGTAGTTATCGATGACATGATCGATACAGCGGGAACAATTACAAAGGCTGTCGATGCTTTGTTTGAAGCAGGCGCTGCAGATGTAATCATCGCTGCAACTCACGCTGTATTTAGTGGGCCAGCGGTTGATCGCTTAAAGAACTGCCGTGCCTCAGAAGTAGTTATTACAAATACCTTGCCAATTTCAGAGGATCAAAAGTTTGACAATCTGACTGTGCTTTCAATCGCTCCACTGCTAGGCCGTGCGATCCGCGAGGTCTTTGAAGATGGTTCGGTCACTAGCCTCTTTGATGGTCACTCCTAAGCGGGGATTTGGAGCTTTCTCCCTAATCTCATAGACTTCTACCATTCTGGCGAGGGTTTCAATCGGAACCGTTATCGACGGCAAGGTATCCAACTCCTGTCAGACTCATGTATTACTGAGATGACAGGAGTTTTTTCATGGCAGAAGTAAAGATCGTCGGAACCACTCGTACTGAATTTGGTAAGGGCGCATCACGTCGTGCACGTCGCGATGGTTTAGTTCCAGCAGTTATCTATGGTCACGGAGAGAAGCCTCTTCACATCACTCTTAACGCTAAAGAGATCGGCGTTGCACTGAAGCAGTCAAACGTTCTTCTAGACATCACAATTGATGGCAAGACCGAACTAACGCTTCCAAAGGTAATCGTTCGCGATCCACTAAAGCAGATCCTTGAGCACATCGACCTAGTTCTAGTCCGTCGTGGCGAGAAGGTTGTTGTTTCAGTTCCTGTTCACACAGTGGGCGAGCATGATCGTGATGGAATCCTTGAGCATGTACACAACTCAATCGAAGTTCGCGTAGATGCATCATCTATCCCTAACTTCCTAGAGCTTGATATCCAGGGTCTTGCATCAGGTACCTCAAAGTACGCAGCAGATGTAAAGCTTCCAGCAGGTGTTGAACTTGAGTCTGATCCAAAGATGATCGTTGTTCACTTGTCAGAGAAGTCAACTGCAGCAGCTGAAGAGACAGCTGCACCAGCAGCAGATGCACCAGCAGCAACACCTGCAGCTGAATAAGCAATAGAAAGCAAGGCTTAACCCTTAGGGTTTGTTGTTATGACGTGGTTGGTAGTGGGCCTGGGTAATCCAGGAGAAAAATACGCTGCCACCCGTCATAACATCGGCCAGATGGTGATTGATGAACTCGCTAATCGCCACTCAATTAAATTCTCAACACATAAATCACGCAACGATATCGCCGCCTTTAAGTTAGAAGCGGGCACTCATTCGGTAATCCTTGCAAAATCAAAGAGTTACATGAATGAAACCGGTGGGCCAATTAAGGCGCTGGCAAGTTTTTACTCAGTAGAGCCAGCAAAGATCATCGCTTTACATGATGAGTTAGATATTCCATTTGCAGCTATCCGCACCAAATTTGCCGGTGGCGACAATGGCCACAATGGTTTGAAATCAATGACCTCATCCTTTGGTGGCCCAGATTATTTCCGGGTTCGTTTAGGAATTGGGCGCCCGATGGGTCAACAAGATCCTGCCGACTTTGTGCTCAAGGCTTTCTCAAAGGTAGAACAAAAGGATTTAGCTGAGTTTGTTGTTCGTGGAGCTGATGTCGTCGAATCTTTGATTACAAAGGGTTTAGAGGCAACGCAATCTGCCTATAACAGTTAATCAAATTGAAATAGTTAAATCAGCCGGTATTGCGTAAGCCTGCAGCAACGCCGTTGATTGTTAGTAACAAAGCACGACGCAGAACCGGATCTGCTGAATCACCAGCATCTCTGACCCGCTTTAACAAATTCACTTGTAATAAATGAATTGGGGAAAGATATGCATCGCGCACCTGCAAGGTGCGGGCCAAGATCTCTTGATCACCCAACAAACTTGTTTTTTGTGTAAGGGTAAGAATTTCAGAGACGGTTAAATCAAATTCAGCTTGGATCTCATCTAAGAAGTGGTGCAGCTCTTCCGGAACCAAGGTTTCAACGTAACGTTTAGCAAGTGCCAAATCAGTCTTTGCCAATGTCATTTCAACGTTGCTAATAAAGGTTGTGAAGAAGTGCCACTCCTTGAGCATCTATGAAAGCAGCGCTGAATGACCGGCTTCGCGCGCAGCCTTTAAGCCAGAACCCACGCCAAACCAGCCAGGCACAATCTGTCGAGATTGAGTCCAACCAAAGACCCACGGAATCGCACGTAATGAATCAAGTCCACCGGCAGCATCTGGACGCCTTGATGGACGTGATCCTAAGAAGAGCTCGCCAAGTTGTTCAACGGGGGTTGAGGTGTAGAAGTAAGCGGGTAGATCTGGTTGCTGAATCAATGCGCGATAACGTTTAAATGATGAATCACTCACAAGCTGCATGCACTCGCCCCAGGCAGCAAGCTCTTGCGTGCTCTGTCGTGGCCCACGATTGAGAATCGTTGCCTCTAAAGATGCGGCAAGTGTTAACTCAACATTTTCACGGGCAAGGGATGCAAGCGCGTACTTGTCGCTAATAACCTCGCCTTGCTCAGTCATCTTGATCTGTCCATCAACTGAACCCCAAGGTAAAGCGATCAAAGCATCATAAGTTGGGCCACCACCGCGGCCAACTGAACCACCACGTCCATGGAACAAGCACAACTTCACGCCATGCTTCATAGCTACATCGCGCAGAGATCGTTGGGCTCGGTGGATCTCCCACTGGCTTGTTGCAATTCCGGCATCTTTATTTGAATCTGAGTAACCAAGCATTACCTCTTGCACATCACCGCGCAGTGCAACGATGGAACGGTATGCAGGGTTACTTAAAAGCTTTTCAAGAATCTCACCAGCTGCGCGAAGCTCTGCAACGGTTTCTAGCAATGGAGCAAAGCCAATGCGCGCCTTCTTTTCCTTCAATGAGACAAGACCGGCTTGTTGAGCGATAACTACCG
The DNA here is from genome assembly GCA_937860175.1 of uncultured Actinomycetes bacterium. Taxonomy (GTDB): domain Bacteria; phylum Actinomycetota; class Actinomycetes; order Nanopelagicales; family Nanopelagicaceae; genus Planktophila. The sequence goes on along the minus strand of CALMBJ010000112.1, from coordinate 17,621 downwards.
CTGCAATTAGATCATCGGCACCCTTTGTCATTGAAACGATGTAAGTCTCAATAGCCTCTGGGCCAAAGCGATCGATCAAATCATTGATCGCGGTAAAGGTATCTACTGTTTTCGTACCCAAGGCTTCAAGCTTTGAGGTATCAAAGCGAAGGTCATCGGCGAGCATCTGAGCAAGTAGAGCAAACTTTTCATCATGTGACTTCTCAAGATATCCATCGATACCAGTGATCTGCTTAAGGACATTGTGATGAGCATCAGAATGCTCTCGAACATCCATAGTTGCATGGTTAATTCCAAAGGCTGCAATGGTGCGAATCGTGCGCTCAAGTAAGCCGGTAGCAATCAGTTCGCCGCGGTGGGCCAGCAGTGAATCGCGCATCAAAACCAGATCGGCCAAAAGCTCTGCGGTATCTGCATAATCACGGTTCTCAACATGTGGTGCGCCCTTGGCGTGACGATCGCGGGTAAATGCCAGGCGATGAACAATCGCCGTTGCCTTTAAGCGGTATGGCTCTTCGGCGTTAAGGCGTAAGAAACGTGGTTCAAACTCTGGAATATGTTGTAGATCCTTTGCAACAGATGCTGAAAGCTCAGGCGTTGCGCCAACAATCTTTGTTGAAACCGACAACATCTGGCGCAGCGCGTTCATCGCAGCGATAGTCACACGTATAGCGTGAGATACCTGCAGCTCCATAGCTGATGTCGTGACTTCAGCGGTGATATTTGGGTTTCCATCGCGATCTCCACCGATCCAGTTTCCAAAGGAAAGTGGGCGAGCGGTGATCGGAACCTCAACATCGATTCGCTTCATCTCTTTTGCAAAATCATTGAGAACTTCAGGAACTGTTTCAGTAAACAAATCATCTAAGTAATACAAAGCATTGAGCGCTTCATCTAATGGCTCTGGTCGACCTAAGCGAAGTTCATCGGTTTGCCACAGAAGATCAACGGTTTCTGCAAGCCGTTCCTGTTGTGAAGGGTTGCGTGGATCATCAAGTAAATCTGCGATGCTTCCCAATTTGTTAAGTACCGATCTACGTGCAGCCTCAGTAGGGTGCGCGGTAAAAACAGGGCGCACCGACATTGCGCTAACCCATTCGGTGATCTCTTCCTTTGTTAACTCATGTCCAGGTGTTTGCGCCTTCATAGCCGCATCGATTCGATCAACAGCACGAGCTAACCAAGAGCCACCAGTTACTCGCGCCTCGGCCAAAACCCGCGCACGGTGAACCTGCTCTGCAACATTTGCTAAGTGAAAATATGTACTAAATGCGCGAACTAGCTGAACTGAATCTTCAACTGAAAGCTGGGCAAGAATTTCTGCGCCACTACCTTCGCGAACGGCTTTACGAACCTCTTCTACAAGTGCCAAAAGCTCTGGTCCTTCTTGGCGAACCAAGGTCTGACCTAAAAGATCGCCCAATCGACGCACATCGCTACGAAGATCTGCATCATCGGTAGCGATCTGGCTCTGGCTCATTGGGCAATCCTCTCAGGTAACGACTCATAGCAAAACTAAATTAGACTGAGCGCTATCAAGCCCCCCTCCTTTGGAGTTGGGGCCTAACTGCATTGGAGAGTAATTATGCGCGGGTTAATTCCAGCCTTGCCACTTAATTCCGATGCATCTCATATCGTGGCACCGCAATCCCTGTACCCCTTCATCGCAGCGGCTCGGGCTCAATCTCACCCACTCTTGATCGTTACCAGCTCTAGTCGAAGCTCGGAGGATCTTGTCAATGAGTTACGAGAGCTCTACGACAATGTGCTTGAGTTTCCGGCTTGGGAAACTCTGCCGCATGAACGGTTAAGCCCACGCAGCGATACGGTGGCGCGCAGAATTCAAACCCTTTACGCCCTGCAACAAAAACAGAGCACTAATCCAATTGTTGTAACACCCGTTCGTGGTGCAATCCACCGAATCATTAAAAAACTTGGCACCTTGCCGCTTCTTCAATTAGAGATCGGTAAAGAGCAATCATTTGATGAGCTAGTTCGCCATCTATCTTCTCTTGCCTACACACGCACCGATTTAGTTGAACGCCGTGGTGAGTTTGCTGTTCGCGGCGGAATTGTCGATCTCTTTTTACCACTAAGCCATCACCCAATCCGAATTGATTTCTTTGGTGACGAGATTGAAGATTTGAGTTTCTTTGAAGTTTCCGACCAAAGAACCTTTAAAGCCGTAGTGGGTTCGGTTGATGTTTATCCATGTCGTGAATTGTTACTAGATACCGCTATTAAACACAGAGCACTTGAAGTTGTTGATGAGTACCCGGCGGCAGCTGAGATGCTGACAAAGATCGCAGAAGGTATGAGCTTTGAGGGAATGGAGTCCTTGATTCCATTACTCATCGATGAGACCGAGAGCTTGCTTGCTCGTATGCCAGCCAATACTCAACTCATCTTTATCGATGAACAACGCATTAAATCTCGTGCTGCAGATCTGTTGGCAACCAATGAAGAGTTCCTTAATGCTTCATGGTCTAACGCTGCGCTGGGTGGAGCTGCTCCACTGCATGATGGAGCGGGCACTTATATGGCTTGGGATGAGTTACTAGATGAGATCACTAAGGCGGGTATGAGCGCCAAAGAACTCAGCCCCTTTGGAACAGATCTAGATCCAGAAACGACATTTTTGGATTTTGCTGCGATTGATCCGATGCGAGGTGATGTTGATCGCGCAATTGAAGCATTACGCCAAGCCCTAACTGAAAATCGCACCACAGTATTTGCAACACATGGCCACGGAATGCTTGAAAGATATGCAGGAATCCTGCGTGGTGCTGATTTACCGGTGCACATTGCAGAAAAGCTCACCGCAACCCCAACTAAGGGAAGCATCCACCTAACAACATCGGTATTGGCACATGGCTTTGAAAGTGCAGCTGACCAAATCTTCTTTATGACTGAACGTGATTTAACGGGCAGTAAGGGAAGTGTTAAAGATACAGAGCGGTTACCCTCAAAGCGCAAGCAAGCTATTGATCCACTAGAACTCACCGCTGGTGATTATGTGGTTCATGAACAACATGGAATTGGTCGTTACGTTGAACTACTACAACGCACAGTTGCTGGCGTGACCCGCGAATACTTAATCATCGAGTACGCGCCAGCAAAGCGTGGTCAACCCGGAGACAGAATCTTTGTTCCAACAGATGCACTTGAACAGGTATCAAAGTATGTTGGTGGCGAAACACCTACGGTGCACCGCATCGGTAGCGGAGAATGGCAAAAAGCAAAGGGCCGTGCCCGTAAAGCTGTGCGCCAAATTGCTGGCGAGTTAATTCGACTTTATGCGGCAAGAACTAGTTCACCCGGCTTTGCCTTTTCTCCCGATACCCCGTGGCAACGAGAGCTAGAAGACTCTTTCTCTTACATCGAAACTCCAGATCAGCTCTCAACTATTAATGATGTTAAACAGGATATGGAACGTCCGTACCCAATGGATCGAATCATCTGTGGCGATGTTGGTTATGGAAAGACTGAGATCGCAATTCGTGCCGCCTTTAAAGCGGTTCAAGATGGCAAGCAGGTTGCGGTACTTGTTCCAACAACTTTGTTAGTGCAACAACATTCAAAGACCTTTGCCGAACGGTATGCAGGCTTTCCATTAAAGGTTGCAGGGTTATCTCGATTTAACTCAGCAAAAGAGAGCAAAGAGATTCTGGAACAGCTATCTGCCGGTACCGTCGATGTTGTTGTTGGAACACATCGAATCCTGTCTAACGATGTTCAGTTTAAGGATCTTGGTTTAGTAATTGTTGATGAAGAGCAGCGCTTTGGAGTTGAACAAAAGGAGTCGCTTAAGAAGCTGCGCACAACTGTTGATGTGCTTGCCATGTCTGCAACCCCTATTCCGCGCACACTAGAGATGGCTGTTACCGGAATCCGCGAAATGTCCACCATTACAACCCCACCAGAAGAGCGTCATCCAATCCTGACCTATGTAGGGCCAGCAGAAGAGGCACAGATAACCGCAGCGATTCACCGTGAATTACTACGAGATGGCCAGATTTTTTACTTACACAATCGAGTAGACACAATTGATAAAACCGCGATGCGCCTGAAAGAGATGGTCCCTGAAGCAAGAATCCGTATTGCACATGGCCAAATGTCAGAGGGCGAGTTAGAGGATGTCATTCTGGCTTTCTGGAACCGAGACTTTGATGTCCTTGTCTGTACAACAATTGTTGAAAGCGGATTAGATATCCAAAATGCAAACACCCTGATTGTTGAGCGAGCAGATCGTTTTGGTTTATCTCAACTTCATCAGTTACGTGGACGTGTTGGCCGTGGCCGAGAGCGCGCATACGCCTATTTCTTGTACTCAGCCGATGAACCGTTATCAGAGCTTGCCCATGAACGGTTAAAAACTATTGCAACAAATACCGATTTGGGTTCGGGTATGCGGGTTGCACTGAAGGATCTTGAAATACGTGGCGCCGGAAATCTATTGGGCGGAGAACAATCTGGCCATATTGCAGATGTTGGCTTTGATTTGTATATGAGAATGGTTGGAGAAGCGGTTCAAGAGTACAAATCAGGGATCATCGAAACTGAAGAGAAGATCTCTGAATGCAAGGTTGAACTTCCAATTAATGCGCACCTTTCATCTGAATACGTTCCAGGTGAAAGATTAAGATTAGATCTCTATCGAAGGCTTGCAGATGTAAAGGCGCCTAGCGATGTTGCATCAATTGAGGCAGAGCTACTTGATCGCTTCGGCGATTTACCAGAAGAGGCCAAAGCTTTGCTTGGTGTTGCAGCGCTACGCGCACAAGCAAAGGCGGCAAAGTTGACTGAAGTTGTTGTTCAAGGAAAGTTCCTTCGCCTTGCTCCCTTGCTTCTTCCAGAGTCCCGTCAGTTACGTTTGACACGTTTGTACCCTGGCTCCCTCTATAAAGGTGCAGCGAGCACAGTTTTAGTGGCGCTACCGAAGGCTGCCTCTTGGAATCCGTCCCAGAATGCGCCTGAAATAGTGGATACTTCTCTTCTGGCCTGGGTCGTCGAGGCCCTACATCAATTAAGCGATGCACCGAAAGCGAGTACAGAATGAAGAAGATCCTGGCAATCACCGCTGTAGCAGCAACATTTCTATTGGCGGGATGCTCGCAAGTAGGCGCAGCAGCAACTGTGGGCGATACAAAGATTACGCAAGCAACTGTTCAGGGAAGCATCGATGCGATTTTGTCAGAGCGTGCAAAGGTCGATGTATCGCAGATGCAGCTTGAGACTGGCGCAACCCTTAACGTTTCACAACTTCGCTTCCACCTTCTTGGCACCTTGCTGCGTGAAGTTGGTCAAGAGCTAAAGCTCAACGTAACAAAGGCCGAGATCGACACCCGTCGTGCAAGCATCCTCGAGCAGGTTGGTGGAGAAGCAGCACTACCTACGGCACTTGTTAATGCAGGCATCGCTCCGCAAGATTTAGATCGCTACATCGAAGCGATTGCATACTCTGACAAGATCAGCCAAACCTTAGTTGCTGCAGGTGTAACTGAAGATCAACTAGGTTCAGAGATTCAAAAGCTTGTAGTTGCCAAGGCGAAAGAGATTGGCGTAACCGTCAACCCTCGCTACGGTAAGTGGGATCCAGCGATCGCAGATGTAGTTCCTGCAGACTCTGCTGAATCTGCTGTTACTCCTTCAAACGAATAAGCTGCAATCGCATGCAAGGATCTCAACTTCAGCGTCTTGTTGAAGTCATGGACACCTTGCGTTCTCCTGGCGGTTGCCCATGGGATGCAGAGCAAACACACGAGTCACTTCTTAAATACTTACTAGAAGAGTCTTACGAGTTTGTCGATGCGGTTCAAGCTGATAACCGAGTTGATATGCGGGAAGAGCTTGGCGATGTACTTTTGCAGGTTTACTTCCATGCGCGTATGGCGCAGGAACATCCAACAGATCCATTTTCAATTGAGGATGTCGCACAAGGAATTGCGGACAAGTTAATTCGCAGACACCCACATGTTTTTGCGGGTGTCGAGGTTCGAGATTCCAAAGAGGTGCTTGAAAATTGGGAGGAGCTAAAGAAGAAGGAAAAGGGCCGCACATCTCCGCTCGATGGAGTTGCGATGTCACAACCAGCGCTTCCATTAGTTGAAAAACTGCTCTACCGCGCTGAAAAATATGGCGTCGAAGTGAAAACTCCAGACACCCTCTCGATCGATGGGCCAGCTGATGAAAGCGCTGTGGGGCAAGCCCTTTTAGCGGTGATTGCATGGGCCCACGCCAATGGAATTGATGCAGAAGCAGCGCTTCGCAAAGAGGCCATGCGGATTAGCCGAGAGATTGGCCCCGCATAGTCTGAGCCTGGTTCGCGGTAGAGTTCGCTTATTGAAGTACATGCCATTTCAGCGTCGAGGTTGGCACTTAAAGTAGAACCCAGACCTTTTTAAATAAAAGCTGTATTGAATTTGAGGAGAAGCGCAATGGCAATTATCGAAGCATTAGGTGCCCGTGAAATTCTTGACTCCCGTGGAAATCCAACGGTTGAAGTCGAAATCCAATTAGAGGATGGCACGCAAGCTCGCGCTGCTGTTCCGAGCGGTGCATCAACAGGTGCTTTTGAGGCGGCAGAGCTTCGCGATGGTGGAAAGCGTTACCTGGGTAAGGGCGTCGAAAAGGCGATTGCATTTGTAAATGATGAGATTGCTCCAGAGATCATTGGTTTTGATTCACAGGATCAGCGTTTAATCGATGCAGCGATGATCGAACTTGATGGCACAAAGAACAAGTCACGTCTTGGTGCAAATGCAATTCTTGGCGCATCACTAGCTGTTGCTAAGGCATCTGCAGAAAGCTCTGATCTTTCATTGTTCCGCTACTTAGGTGGACCAAATGCACATGTGCTTCCAGTTCCAATGATGAATATTCTTAATGGTGGCGCACACGCAGATACAAATGTTGATATTCAAGAGTTCATGATTGCGCCAATTGGTGCACCAACATTCCGCGAATCAGTTCGCTGGGGAGCAGAGATTTACCACGCACTAAAATCTGTTTTGAAGAAGCGCGGACTTGCGACCTCAGTAGGCGATGAGGGTGGATTTGCGCCAAACCTAGATAGCAACCGTGCAGCACTCGATCTCATCCTTGAAGCGATTGATGCAGCAGGATTCAAGCCAGGCACTGAAATCGCACTTGCTATGGATGTCGCAGCAACTGAGTTCCACGAGAACGGTAAGTACAACTTTGAGGGTGCTGTAAAGACATCAGATGAAATGATCGCGTATTACACCTCTTTGGTAGATGCCTACCCAATCGTTTCAATCGAAGATCCGCTAAACGAGGAAGACTGGGCTGGCTGGGCTGCGATGACTAAGGTCCTTGGCTCACGTATCCAGATCGTCGGAGATGATCTTTTTGTAACTAACCCTGAGCGTTTAGCTAAGGGAATCGCTGGAAACACAGCGAACGCACTTCTTGTTAAGGTAAATCAGATTGGAACTCTTACCGAAACAATTGATGCAGTAGATATGGCGCATCGTGCTAACTACCGCAGCATGATGAGCCACCGCTCAGGTGAAACTGAGGACACAACAATCGCGGATTTGGCTGTCGCCCTTAACTGTGGACAGATCAAGACAGGTGCACCTGCTCGTACAGAGCGTGTGGCTAAGTACAACCAACTTCTTCGTATTGAAGAAGAGCTAGCCGAGGGCGGTCGTTACGCGGGTCGTGACGCCTTCCCACGTTTTAAGGCGTAAGAATTAGCCATGGCACGTCGACAACTTCGCTTTGGTCGTCGTCGTACCTCTAATCGCGTTTTAGCTCTATCTGTAATCTTCTTTGTTCTCGCATTGACGATTGCGCCACCGGTAAAGCATTACTTCACACAACGTGCACAAATCAGCGCGCTAAAGTCACAGCTTTCTGCAGATAACACCGCTCTTCAAAAAGCGCGTGAAGAGTTGCTGCTGTGGCAGGATCCTGAGTATGTGAAGTCGCAAGCTCGTGAACGTCTGCACTTTGTACTTCCAGGAGAACGTCAATACATCGTTACTGAAGGTCGTACCAATGCTACGCAAAACAGCACGACCAAAGTTGCAAGTTCATTAGCCGATGGTCAACCTTGGTACTCACGTTTGATCGCATCAATTAGCGAAACCGGCAATTAATGCGCGATGTCACACAGAACGATCTTGATTGCATCCAAACGCAGTTAGGTCGCACGCCTCGAGATGTACATGCAATCTCTTACCGCTGCCCTTGCGGAAATCCAGCGGTTGTCGAAACTCCACCTCGACTTGAAGATGGCACGCCATTTCCAACTTTCTACTACGCAACCTGCCCACGACTAACTGCGGCTATTTCAACCCTTGAAACAACTGGGCTCATGGGTGAGATGAATGAGCGGTTAGAAACAGATGCTGAGTTAGCCGGTGCGTATCACGCAGCACATGATGATTACATCGCAGCACGATCTGCTTTAGGAGTAGATGTTCCCGAGGTCGATAATGTTTCAGCAGGTGGAATGCCTACACGCGTTAAGTGTTTGCACTCACTCATTGCCCACTCACTTTCAGCCGGCCCTGGCGTAAACCCCTTGGGCGATGAAGCGCTGGCAAAGCTTCCTGATTGGTGGAAGAACAACCCATGCGAGTAGCGGCAATTGATTGCGGAACCAACTCAATTCGTTTACTGATTGCAGATATCGATGGAAACAACTTTCGTGAAGTTGTTCGCGACATGGAGATTGTTCGCCTAGGGCAAGGTGTTGATGAGACAGGTCAGTTCCACCCAGATGCAATAGCCAGAACCCTTGCCGCAGTTGATAAATTCGCAGCTGAGATCGCTAAGCGTGGCGTAGAAAAGATTCGCTTTTGTGCCACTAGCGCTACACGCGATGCAACTAACCGTCATTTATTTGTCGATGGTGTTCGTGAGCGTTTAGGAATTGAGCTTGAGGTTATCTCAGGCGATGAAGAAGCAGCGCTTTCCTTTGCAGGTGCAATTAAGGATTTAGATCCAAGTAACGGTCCATTCTTGGTGGTTGATATTGGGGGAGGCTCAACTGAGTTTGTCTTCGGTACATCAACCGTTGAAGCTGCTCGCAGCGTCAACATCGGTTGTGTGCGCATGACTGAAAGACACTTTGCCTCAGATCCGGCCAAGTCAGAACAGATCGAAGCTGCGCGCACAGATATTCAAGCTGCGATTGCTCAAGCAGCAGCGGTTGTTCCGATTACACAAGCAAAGACCCTTGTGGCAGTTGCAGGGACAGCTACAACAGTTGCCGCTGCCGCACTTGAGCTTCCCGAATACGATCGTTATGCAATTCATCTTTCTCGAATCAGTGCGCAACAAACCCATGATGCAGCCACTATGTTTGCGAACACATCCCGCGAACAACGTTTGCAATTGGGTTACATGCACCCAGGTCGTGTCGATGTAATTGCAGCGGGTGCGCTTGTCCTTTCAGAGATCATGAAAGCAACAGGTGCCACAGAGTTCATCGCCTCTGAGTCAGATATCTTGGATGGAATGGCATTTTCACTTGCCCGCAATTAAATCCATAAAACTTCTTGATCAAAAGATAATTGCCTGCACTAAATGCCCACGCTTGGTTCAATGGCGCGAAGAGGTTGCAGTTGTAAAACGTAAGTCCTACGAGAATGAAAAGTACTGGGGCAAGCCGGTGCCTGGCTTTGGTCCAGCAGATGCTCGAATCCTCATCGTTGGCTTAGCGCCCGGTGCCCATGGCGCTAACCGAACAGGGCGAATCTTCACCGGAGATTCATCAGGGGATTGGCTTTACAAAGCCTTACACAAGAATGGTTTGGCAAGTATGCCCACAAGTACATCAGCAGATGATGGACAGAAACTTATTGATACCCGTATTACCTGCGCGGTTCGATGTGCCCCACCAGATAACAAGCCCTCAACTGAGGAAAAGAGTGAGTGCTCTGATTATCTAGTTAATGAGATAGAGCTTCTTTTGCCAACAGCTAGAACTTTTGTGGCTTTGGGTAGTTTTGCATGGAGTGCAATCATTAAGAGCCTTCGTGTACTTGGTCACCAAATACCGAGCCCAACACCCAAGTTTGGCCATGGCGAAAGCTTTACCTTTGTTAGCGCAGATGGTGTGAAGCATCTGGTCTTAGGCAGTTACCACCCAAGTCAGCAAAACACATTTACTGGAAAACTCACCGAACCGATGCTTAACTCAATTTTCAAAAAGGCAAAGAGTTTTAAATAGCCGCGTTCTTGAGTTGATCGATATGTCCCTCAATATGATTTGCAGAAAGTGTTACTAACTGCAATAAGGTGACTGGCCCGCGCTGAGGATGTGTAGAGATTCGTTACCAATCAACATCTGATGCGTTCTTTAAAATCTCATAATTCATCGCATGTGATGCGGCTAAAGATTGAAGCGAGGTAGCGACATTTCGCTTGTCATACTGCAAGCCAGTTGGAAACTTCTCCTCATCAAAGGGAACAATCGTCGGATTCTCTTCAGCTAAGGCGTTTGCATATCTGACACCAAATTGAATCTCGGCATCTGCGATGTGGTGGATTACAAATGCGGCGGACCATTCCCCATCCTTGGAAAGGTTGAGGTTTTGCGCTGAAATCTTCTTGCCCTCTTCAACAAATGAGATCGCAGATGAGTGATACTTTTCAAGTAGTTGGTTATGGTCCATGGCTTCATCGTAACCGTGGATTTTGCAGAATCTAGGCTCAGTTTCGGCTAAAGCCCCGCATCAAGTAAACTTCCGCAGAACTTGCTCGTGGCCCCCGTAGTCCAATGGCAGAGACAGAGGACTTAAAATCCTTCCAGTGTCGGTTCGAGTCCGACCGGGGGCACCATCTCTAAGCCCATTTTAAGCATCTGAGCGTGCGATTACTTAGCCGTAACCCTTCACTAACCGTACGATTGCCCCTGCACCACACCACCAGATGCTCTGGTGGCCCTACAAAAGGAGAACAAAGATATGCGCAGTTCAAACCCTGTTCTTGGACGGGCGTTTAATCAGCGTGGATACGCTGCATTCGATCCGAGCACAATTAACTCAGACCCAGCAGCGCTAGAGAATTTGTACAACACACCTGCCGCATCATCATTGCGCACAGGTCGTATGACAATTGATGATGTTGTTGCGCGCACAGCGATCATGTTTGCAGTGTTGGTAACTGTAGGAGCTGTTGCCTGGTCACTTAACCTAGGTGGCGGCGCATTGTTGCTCGGCTTCCTTGGTGGATTTGCTCTTGCAATGGTTAACTCATTTAGCAAGACAGTAAAGCCTGCGCTAGCAATTGCATATGCAGCCTTCCAGGGTCTTGCACTCGGAACAATCAGCAACATGTACAACACCGCTTACAACGGAATTGTTAGCCAGGCAATCTTGGTAACACTCAGCGCATTTGCTGGAATGTTGTTTGCATTTAAGAGCGGACGCATTCGCGTTACACCTAAGTTCACAAAGGTATTGATGACAGCGCTCATCGGTTACCTAGTACTAGCTGTTGTTTCACTTGTTTCCTCATTCATCACCGGAACAAGCATCTACAGCATCGGTGGACTTGGTCTCATCATCGCAACAGGTGGAATGGTTCTAGCAGCCTTCTTCTTGATCCTTGATTTTGATTCAATTCAAAAGGGAATTGCAGCTGGTGCTCCAGAGTCAGAGTCATGGAGAGCAGCTTTTGGTCTCATGGTCACAATCGTTTGGTTGTACCTAGAGGTTCTACGTGTTCTTTCAATCCTGCGTGGAGATGAGTAAGTAGATCCAATAAGTTAGAGATCTTCATCGATGGGCTTCAGGTTCTTAACCTGGGGCCCATCGACATTTCTGGTCTCAGGGATTCGATAGACCAGGATCAAAACTAGCGAGAAGATAACCGCAGATGCTCCAAAAGCTGTTCTATATGAGTAAATATCGGAGATCCAACCAATAATGATCGGCCCAAAGATCATGCCGGCATCACCTGCCATTTGAAAGACAGCGATTACCTTGCCGCCCTTGCCCTTAATAATGTCGCCAACAATGCTGGCGGGTGTAATTGAAAGGTAAGCCCCACCAAAGCCAAGAACGATCATCGAAATGATGTACATCAGGGGATTTACCGCAAAGGTCAGGATCAAAATTCCAAGAAAGACAATGTTGGCACCAATTATTGATGCCGCTCTACGGCCCTTTGCATCTGAGTATCGCCCAGCACGTAAGAGAATTGCGCCCTGCACCATCGCTGAAATCGCCAGACCATATCCAACAATCGCAGTTGTCGAACCTAACTCTTCTGTAACAAAGACCGGCAAAATCGAAGCGCGCATACCGAAGAAAACCCAAGTTCCGATGAAAGCCAATACGAGTGCGATTCGGTATGCCGGCATCGCAAGCGCTTCTCGAACGGTGGTTGCAGCCTCTGCTTCGCTGTTCTTTACCTTTGCACCGATTGAATCACCCTTTAGGAAAATCAACGCAACTAACCCTGAACACAACAACAAGACTGAGTAAACAAAAAATGGTGCACGTAATGAGATAAGAGATAAAACTCCACCAATTGCAGGGCCAGCGATTCCGCCTACGATAAATGAGCCTTGGTATACAGATTGTGCATGTCCACGTTGAGAGTCACTTACTGAACGCAAAATTACTGAACTTGCCGCAACAGAGAACATGGAAGAGCCCAAGCCACCTGCAGCCCTAAAGAACAGTAGCTGCTCGTAGCTCTGTGAAATACCTGCCAAAAAGGTAAAGGCCGAGACCATAAAGATTCCAGTAGAAAACACTGCTCTTTCACCAAATTTGTCGACTAGAACTCCAGAGATCAAGCCAGATGCAAAGCGAGTGATCGCAAATGCTGAAACCATTAAACCAATTGCCGCGTTATTGACTCCAAAGGATTTTGCAAAGACTGGAATAGCTGGCATAACGATTCCGAAGCCAACGGCAACAAAAAAGGAAGCTGCGATAAGTGATGAAACTTCGCGGGGTAGATCTCTAAATGGTGATTGCATCTTCATAGAGGATTAATTCTACTTGCTTAACAGTTGATATTGCTTGGATGAAGGGTGGGCTAGAGGTAGTATTAAAGATGTGAAATCAGTTATAGCCGAACACTTAGTAAAGACCTATCGCAACGGCGAGGTCAAAGCCCTTAATGATCTATCTCTTGATGTTGAAGAAGGCACTGTCTTAGGCGTACTTGGTCCTAATGGTGCTGGAAAAACAACAACTGTGCGAATACTAGCCACCTTGCTCAAGCCTGATTCGGGTTCAGCAACTGTTGCGGGTATTGATGTCATTAAGCATCCAGACAAGGTTCGCGAGCAAATTGGTTTATCTGGTCAGTATGCAGCTGTTGATGAGACATTAACTGGCTGGGACAACTTGGTGATGTTTGGTCGTTTGTATCACCTAGGTCGACAAAGTTCGATTGATCGCGCCAATGAGTTACTAGAGCGTTTTGATTTAACTGAGGCTTCTCGTCGTCCCATCAAAACTTATTCAGGCGGTATGCGACGACGCCTTGATCTAGCAGCATCTCTAATTGTTAAGCCAAAGATCCTCTTTTTGGATGAGCCAACAACTGGCTTAGATCCACGTGGTCGCCAAGACATGTGGGGCGTCATTCAAGAGCTCGTAAAGGGCGGAGTAACGCTACTTTTAACTACACAGTATCTAGAAGAGGCTGACCAACTTGCCGATGAGATCGCAGTTATTGATCGCGGAACTGTAATTGCCCGCGGTACATCTGATGCTTTGAAAAAGCAGGTAGGTGGAGAGCGCTTAGAAATCACGGTAGAGCCTTCAGATTTGGACAAGACAAATGAAATCGTTGCAAAGATCAGCGGCAATGCAACACATGTAGATCACCGAACAATCAGCGCACCAGTGCTTCATGGTTCAAAAGACTTGATGGATGCGCTGCGTGCTATGGATGATGCCAAGATTCATCCGCTAGATATCGGCTTAAAGCGCCCATCTCTTGATGATGTGTTCTTGTCACTGACAGGTCACGTTGCGGAGGAGACGGTCGAAGAGCCAGTTGCAAAGAAGAAGAGAGGCGGCAAGAAATGAGAAATGCAATCTACGATGCAATGATTATTACCAAGCGCCAGCTTCTTCAATTAGCACGCGTACCCGAACTACTTGTTTTCTCAACAATTCAACCCGTTATGTTTGTGCTCTTGTTCCGCTATGTATTTGGTGGATCAATTGATACGGGTCAACCTGGTGGATATGTGCAGCTCTTAATGCCTGGAATCTTCGTCCAGACAGTTGCCTTCACCTTGGCATCTACAGCAATTGGTTTAGCTGAGGATATGAAAAAAGGATTGATCGATCGCTTTAGATCACTACCAATCTCAAGAGGTGCGGTAATTATCGGTCGCACCTTTGGTGATGCTCTGCTTAATATCTTGGTGCTGGCGGTGATGGCTATCGCAGGTTATGCAGTGGGCTGGCGACCAACATCAGGAATCCTTCAAACCACCTTGGCTTTCTTATTCCTCTTCATGTTTGGTTACGCACTTTCTTGGATTGGAATTTTGGTTGGCCTGTCAGTCAAAGAGGCCCGCACTGTTCAAAGCGTTGGCTTTTTGGTGACCTTCCCATTGACCTTCTTATCGAACGCCTTTGCGCCAACGACGGGAATGCCAAGAGCGCTCCAGTACTTTGCTGAGTGGAACCCGGTTTCAACGATGGTTGCGGCTTGTCGTCAGTTGTTTGGTCTGGAAAATCAGTTTGGTGCAACAGCCAACTCATGGCCTAGCCAGCATCCACTAGAGACATCTCTGCTCTACATGGTTATCTTGATGGCGATCTTTATTCCATTGAGTATTCGAAAGTACAAGAACTACTCCAATTAACTCTTGGTTGTAGTAATTCTTGGTTTTGCTTTAGATACTTAAGCGTAAAACTCGGCGGCAACAATCTCTACTGAGATCTCGCGACCATTAGGTGCTGTGTAAGAAACCTTTGCGCCAATATCTTGGCCAAGAACCGCTGCACCCAACGGTGATTTTTCGCTGTACACATCGAGATCACCTGAAGAGATTTCACGTGAGCCAATTAAAAACTTCATCTCATCGCCAGCAATAATTGCGGTGACGACCATTCCGGCGCCAACCTTTCCATCTGCACTTGCTGGTGGTGTTCCAATATGAGCGTTATCAAGCATCTGCTTTAACTGACGGATGCGCGCTTCCATCTTGCCTTGCTCATCACGAGCTGCGTGGTAACCACCATTTTCCTTAAGGTCACCTTCGGCGCGAGCAGCTTCAATCTTTGCGGTTACCTCTTTGCGGCCCGGACCTTCAAGCTGCGCAAGTTCAGCGCGCAGGCGATCTGCCGCTTCCTGGGTTAACCATGTCTGTGTCATAAGGGGTAACGGTACTGGCTAACTACTTAAGGCGACAACTGGATACATCGGCATTTACCGATTCGCTACGCGTGGGAATGACGGTGACCAGTTCAACTTTTGATTTACCCGCACCGATCTCTTGATCAATTTGGCCAACAACGTTCTTGTAGAAATCACGGGCGATAAGTGTGCACACCACAACTTGCTGGCTATCGGTTCGCTCAATGAAGTAGCGCACAGTTGCTTCACGATCATTGGTGATTGTGAAGGAGACTAACTGTGAGCGCAACGGTGGATTGGAGTGATACAGCGCAGTCCAGAGCAACCAACCAATTCCCAGGATGCCGACAACAAGGGCTATAGCGGGCCACTTTGTGCTCTTGGCAACGCCGTACCGCTCTTCATAGTTGAACGCATCTGGGTTTTGCATGACATGATTATCGCATGGAACAAGAAGAACAAATATTTATGGGTTCAGCCGGCTCATTAACGGTCGGAATCTTGCTTATCGTGGTTGTCTTTTTGATGCGCAGTTTTTATAAGCGCTTCATGGACATAGATCGAAGCGATGACTCAAAGGAGTAATCTCCTTACCAGGATTTTCCAAGGTGTTGCAGTTTTAGCAGTTGCCGCACTATTTGTTGGATTAGGTTTTTGGCAGCTTCAGCGCGCTGCTGATTTACAGGCAAGTTTAAAGATCGCTCGAACAATTGATACCACGGTAGTTCCTTTGCAAAGCGTTGCTCAAGCCCGACAACCGCTAGAGGCACAGGCATTTAATAGAACTGTTTCAGTAACAGGAAAGTACATCGCCAACTTCAGAGCGCCCAATCAAGATGATGGAAATGGTGTCGTAACTGATTGGGAGGTTGCACTTGCTCAGGTTGATGAGCGATCAGCGATTCTGGTTGTCAGAGGATTGTGGTCAGAGCGTTTACTCAACCCAGATATTCAACAATCGATGGATATTGATCTCACAGGTGTTTTGGTTGCAAGCCAATCTGGAGATCGCGCCGAAAACACACCGGGTGTTATTTCGAGATTAGATAGCGCAGTTGTTGTCGGGCTAACCGACCTCGATTTATATGATGGCTACATCCTGGCTCGATCTGAAGCTAGCGATGGCCAAGATTTGCAACGATCACGCGTGACTGAAGAAAAGATTAACCCCAAGATTCCGGGTTTTTATTGGCAGCACATCTCTTATGTGGTGATTTGGTGGCTTATGGCCGTGGTTGTCCTTTACCTACCCTTCTATCGTCGTAGAGTTACCCCATGAGCGGAGCAGTAAAGCGGTTTCGAGTTATGGCGCTAGTTGCCGGAGTAATGTCTCTATTGCTGTGGTTTGTAGATCTGCCGGTGGTGTACCTATTTGATAACCCAGAATGGAAGGAAGCGGTCGCCTGGATCCCCTTTGTCCATGGCTGGATTTATGCCGCATATGTACTTGTCGCAATTCAGTTTTCAACTAAAGCTGGCTGGCCTTTAAAGAAGATCATCTGGTTGATCCTGGCCGGAACCCTTCCGATCGCATCCTTTTTTGCGGAGCGCAGAGTTGTTCGACAGTATTCATAAACCGATCAAATCTCTGATCTATCCACTCTACGAGCGGCGATTAGTTCGATCCTTAGATTTCTCAAAAACCCCGCACCATGTTGGTGTAATCCTCGACGGAAATCGTCGCTGGGCTAAATCAAATCCAACTAACAACGATCCCCACGGCCATAAGGCTGGGGCAAACAAGATCATTGATTTCCTGGGTTGGTGTGATGATGCCCAGGTAAAGGTTGTCACCTTGTGGTTGCTTTCTACCGATAACTTCAAGCGCTCGCAGGAAGAGATCGACCAGCTACTCAAGATTATTGGCGACACCGTTGATGAGTTAGCCGCCACCGGTCGCTGGAACATTAAAGCGGTGGGCGCCCTTGACCTGCTTCCACCATGGCTGGAAGAAAAGCTCAGCTCACTCAAGCCAATTCGCAATGATGGGGTAGAGGTCAATGTCGCCATCAGCTACGGCGGACGTCGCGAGATTGTTGATGCGGTTAAGAGTTACTTAAGTGAGGAAGAGTCTGCCGGTCACTCAATCACTGATGCAAAAGAGAAGTTAACAGCTGAAGATATTTCAAAGTTTTTATACACCGCAGGCCAACCAGATCCCGAGCTGTTGATTCGAACTTCCGGTGAGCAACGTCTGGGCGGCTTCTTGTTATGGCAAAGCGCGCTATCAGAGTTCTATTTTTGCGAAGCATATTGGCTGTCTCTTATACACATCTGACGCTGCCGACGATCTACTCTGTGTA